>JAYUFM010000030.1:0-6091 GCA_043738715.1 bacterium
TAAAAGATGGGCAAATATTACCAGTCATAATGCTGAATCTATTTCCTGATAAGCATCCAGTGTCGTTTGTACTAGCTGTGGTCTGATTCACAGATGTTGTCGTAGTAGTTTGAGAAGACCAAGAACCGGAAGAACTTCCTCCGGTGTTACTCGATGATGAACTAGAGGGAGTTGGGGTTGGTGTCGGAGTAGGATTAGAAACTACCGCCGGAGTAGAACCCGATGGAATAGTGACAGTATTTGAATCTAGGGTAACAGCCGTCTGAGCCAAAGCTCGACCGTTCAATTTTGCACCAGTGTTTAAGACAATGGCTGTTTGATCCAAAATGTTTCCATTAAAGACCACTGTCGTACCAAGAGTTGTTTGTCCCGCAACCACCCAGAAGACATTATTGGCCTGGGCACCACCTGAAAGATTGATTCTGACACCTGAACTAACTGTAAGTGTCTGGGCTATTTGGAAAATCCAAACATCATTGGCACTACCAGAAAGAGTTACATCAGTAGGAATTGTCACGCCAGTTCCCCATTTATAGAATCCGGGAGCAATAGTTAGTCCACCAAGGTTTCCCGCGCCCAATTCAGTAGCATTTGGATTAGTTCGTCCAGCACCATCTGTGTAAGCGTTTTGCATATCGCCAATGGCACTTGTTAAATTGGCTGGGGTTGGTACAGCATAATCTGGAGCGTAAACTTTTCCGCTTACTAGAGGAGACGTGGAAAAAGCACTTCCTGATGAAAGGTTTAGACCAAATCCAGTTATAGAAGTAGCCGAAATTGGACTAACTCCAATGTCACCAACAATTTGAGTAAACCCGGTGGTTGAAATTCCTGTTTTTGACAAAACAGCAAAGTTACTTGCCGATCCGAGGTTGATGGAGGCTGGGCCAGCTGCAAATGCGGTCATTGGGACAATGAAACCGAGAAGACTGAATGCTGCCGAGATTGTTAAGAGTGAATGCTTATTATTTTTTTTCAAAATACTATTTTATTTTATAATTAGTTGATTATTAATGAAGAAAACTAGAAATTTACTTAAGTGTAAAGTCCCCTTTTCGTAATTATGAAGCCGATGCAGCCTCCAATCTATTACTCAATAGACACTGATGTGAAATCTAATATCATTATTTACATAAAAGTAAGGATGCAGCCACTCTTTCGTCTACTCCCATGGACTTACAATTTCAAAATGAACAAAACAACAACTTAATATCCTGCCATGATTACTGAACAATCCACGCTTCGCCACATAATAGAAAAAGAGCTTGAAAAAGGAAACGTCATCACTATCTCCGATGAGTCATACACATATTGTGGTGACTCACTAATTGGAGCAACCCCTGATACACACCAACTCCGAATCTGGGATGGTGATAGATTCAATAAAGTATCAAAAGGCCACATTGAAGCTTCTCCTAGTACAAATAGAATCGGGGAAGCATACGGAACTCGTGAGTGGCTTGAAAAGGCCATTCCTAATGGGTGTCAGAAAAAACACGTTCCAGCCCAGAATGGAAACGAGGCTTACACAATCTGGAGTAGGAAAAAGAAATAAAAACCCCGACACTCACCAAGACCTCGCTCTCTGGTGGAGTCGGGGTTTTGTGTTTTATGGATTTAAGTAGCTTCGAACCCTCACGAGGACTGCGATTTCAACAGCTTCTTCGAAGCTAAGAAATCGGGAGCATCCTCCCACCTTGGGAGTGTGCATGTGAACTTCGTGAACATCACACAGACTTCACTACCCTACCTATGGATTTCATACTGATCACAACCATCGGATACATCTTAAAAAGTTCGGTAAACTTGGTAACGGGGAAGCATGTAAATTACATGCTATAATAAATTAAGGATAGCTTAATAATTTTAACCACTTAAATTCTATGTCATTATTTACCATTGCTGAAGTTGTATTTTTTATTGTTTTCGGTATTAGTCATTTTTTTCCTTTTAAATACTCACAGGTAATTTGCGCAGTTGCAGCAATTGTTGTCGGAGTTCTTTTGGTTGTTAAACTTTAATTACAATTTGTTACTTACAGAATATGTTTTTCGAACATGCTCCTACTTTTGAAACCGGTAACCTTCTTCAGGTAAGGTCGTCTTGGTAAGAGCAGTAGATTAAAAAATATCAGTATTATTCACTTAAATAACATATTATGAAATTCAAACGTAAATTAATAGCTCTCGCAGTAATCGCTCCCTCTCTCGCATTTGGGATAGCCCAGGCAGATAGTCTGGATACATCACTCCACAGTGATGTAAATAGTAAAGGTAATATCGGCATTCAAATGAAAAGTAACGAAGATATGCAGAGTAATCAAGATGGAGATAAAATTCATTCCACCTCTTCAGTTCATATTGATGCAACTTCATCAAAAGATCGTGGTAATCGGAACGATCAAGGTGATAAGTACGAAAATCAAGATGGAACAAATAGTGAAATGACTGAAGAAAATGCCTCTACGACACCTGAAGCTGAAGAAAAGGACATGTCAGGTGAACATCGCAGTTTCGTCTCTAGTTTCGTCCATTCACTCCTTCAGGTCGCCGATCGAGAAGGTGGTATTGGAGCAGAAGTACGCTCAGTAGCACATGATGAAGAAGGATCAGCAACCACCACTGAATCAGCGATGGAGAAAGTTGATGCAAAAGGAGGTGTTGCAACATACTTCTTTGGAAGTGATTACAAGAATCTCGGCGTGATCCGAAGTGAACTTGAAACCACAACCAAAGACATGGCTCGTCTACAAGCACTTCTTGCAAGTACAACGAATGCTACTAATAAGGCAACACTCACTGCTCAGATTCAAGCATTACAGACTGAAAAGACTAAAGTAGATGCATATGTGACGGCTCACGAAGATACATTCAGTCTCTTTGGATGGTTTGTAAAGTTCTTCTCAAATTAGATTCGTCAGGAGTTAACTATTAGACCCTAAAAAAACCTCTATTTTGGAGGTTTTTTTGTTTTATAGATTAAAACAAGTTCGAACCCTCACGAGGACTGCGATTTCAACAGCCTCTTCGAAGCTAAGAAATCGCGAGCACAGGACTGCTGTTTGTATTCAATCGCTTTGCTCTTGAACAAACAGGGAGCATTCTCCGACCTTTGGAATAAGATAATAAATATTAGACTTTTAAAATTTTTGTAGTAGCTTTATATCAGACCTCCCTTAGCAATTTGGCGATTGGGTGAGTTCACTTAGAAAGGAGTTAACATGACAAAACGTGACTGCGGAAATTGCACAGCGTGTTGCAAGACACATGGAGTGTTTGAGACTTTCAAAATGCCTGGGGTTTGGTGTGAACATTGTTCCATCGGCAAAGGATGCCAAATCTACGAGATGCGTCCTGATGAGTGTCGAGATTTCCAATGCGCATGGCTTATGGGCATTGGTGACTTACACCATCGACCTGACATAACAAATATAGTACCTGAATACAGAGATATTGTTGGTATTGGTATGGGAATGTGGTTTTGGGAACTAGAAAAAGGTGCCCTCAACTCGACTTTTACGAGAAATTGGACACGGCGAAACCTCTCTGTCGGAAATTGTGTGATGCATGTTGGCGTAGAAGGAAACCCCAAGCTCTACTTGTCGAACAAGGTCAGTGACAATGGTTTTAGATTTGTGATGGACGGCACAGGACGTGAAGTTGAAGTTGTACCATTTCCAAAATCAATACAGACCTTTATGAGTTAAGGGCTAGTCTTCGGATTAGTCCTTTTCCTTTATTTAAGCAAGTAGGTTCGAACCCTAGCGAGGACTGCGATTTCAACAACCTCTTCTACTCTAAGAAATCGCGAGCACAGGACTGCTGTTTGTATTCAATCGCTTTGCTCTTGAACAAACAGGGAGCATTCTCCGACCTTTGGACCCGTTTTTAGTAAGGAAAGTTTGATATACTTTCAACATGGAAAATCATGAGGCGCCTATCGATACTTGGTCTCCCGAAGCAACAATTGGACATACCTTTGTTTTTAGAAATACACCAGAAATGGAACCTGGTAGTAGAGTCGCTAAAATAAAAATAACTGAACTTTCAGAAAAACTAGGTTTTGGTCACTTTTCTGAATGGGTTGCAGAAGTGAAAGCTGTAGTTGTTAATGACGAGGGTGAAATTTCACCTGAACATGTATTTGTCTTGAAAAAATTTGATTGGCCTTACGATTACCCGATTGATTCAGTACCACCAGCAATACAAGCAAAACAAAATTATGATGCAATGAAAAAAGCTGGTTTAAAAACTTGGGACACATATCGTATCAGTCAGGATGATGAAATGATTATAATGACTTCTGGAAATATAGAGAATAAAACAATAATCAGTACTGCAAACGATAATGCCACCGAATTAGGCTCTAATCTCATAAAAAATGGAATACATGAAATACCCAACTTTAAAGCCTTTCTTGGTGAAATAACAGCTGAGGTTACAAAAGCAACTCAAGCGGGTATATATATTCCAACGGACACTTATGGTTTTATAGTTGAAAACGAAGTGGTGGAAACAAATATAAGTCATATTGATTTCGTATTTGCCGACCTTGACAACATCAGAACAGATAAAATTGCTGACTTGGAAAGTGAAAACTTGCGACAACTTAAATTTACAATACAAGCATTTATTAATTTATATGTTTCTGCTGAATCAATTCATTTATACCAGGACATGCTCAATGACCATATTAAGTGATTAAACTGGTTCGAACCCCCACGAGGACTGCGATTTCAGCAGAAAGATTTCCATGGAGACAGAGGGTGATGAATAATCTATGTTGGTATATAATATAAAAATGTTATCGCCGATTCAATTTGATGAAAATGATTCTTCATATAAATCTAGAACTATTTTAGGTGAACCGCGAGTACCAAAAATAGTAAGATTTTTAATTAATAAAGGTATTGCGAATGACGAACATACTGCTGGCAATCTGCTTTTTCGATTAAGTATTGTTTTTTTATGCGCAGCTATATTTATCTGCATATTCTATGTCTCTGGATTTAACAGGCCGAATTATGAAAAAATTTCTAAGGATGCTATGAACGTCATCCACAAAACAGAACCTCCGCAACAATAAAAATATTAAATATGATTAAAAATTCTAAAAAGCAAGGTTTCACCCTTATCGAACTCCTCGTTGTAATAGCAATTATTGGACTGCTTTCCAGTGTAGTACTCGCAAGCTTGACCCAAGCTAGATCTAAAGGTAAAGATGCTGTAATCAAATCAGATCTTCATCAAATGGCGATTTTGCTTCAATATGAGTACAACGATAAAGGAAGTTACCAAGGACTTCAGGGACGCTGGGATGATGTTTGGGTTCCAGCAAGTCATACTTGTGAGACCATGTTTCCACCCAATGACCTTAACACCAATACTAGTGCTTACAAAGCTCAGATGATACGTATTTGTAATGATATTTTAAAGAATGCACCCACGGCAAGTGGTGTTGAGTATTTTGGACAAGCTGCCCCTGACTACAATTCACTGACAGGTAGATTTCAAAGGTATTCCATAGGTGCTTTATTGAACAATGGCCACTGGTGGTGTGTTGGAAATAGCGGAGCAACTAATGAGTCAGTTAATAATCAATTTACAGAAGCTGGCTGTATTCTTAATCCTTAGTATAAACAGCGATTTAGTGTGTCATACATCCTCCCACCTTTGGAGCAAAGTAGACAAAACTTTTATTTATTTTCCTGGTAATCCATTTTTGCCGCTGCTTCTGGAGTAGAAACTGTTTTCCCCATGAAAAATAGATTTATAATTCCTAGTGCGATAATCCAGTATACAACCATTGCGAGAATTGAAGTCCATTCGAAGATACTACCTGAAACAATCTGACTACTTCTGAAGACAGATAGGAATGGATTAGCAAAGACATATGTAGTTCCATAAATAAAACTAGTAAAACCAGCCCCTGGATTCGCACCAAGAAGTTTTAAAACGAAACGAAAAGCTAAAAGTATTTCGACAATTCCAAGAATATACCAAATAATCTGTGTACCACGATAAAGTGGTTTAGTGCTTAAAGAAGTGTAGGATGAGTTCATAATTTTTATATTTAGTGAGTATATACTTAT
>JAYUFM010000031.1:0-5998 GCA_043738715.1 bacterium
GATTACGACCACTGATTTTCTGCGAGCAAATTCCTCTCGGATTATGCTTTTATATGTTTTTTGTCTGTCTTCAGTTGCAGACTGTACGGTTAATGTTTCAGAGGTCGGAGTGCGAGAGCTGGTTAGTGCTGTTGGCGGTGTGTTCTTAATTCCACTTTCATTTGTATCAATTTTGATTGGTTCTGCTTTTTGAGGAATGTCTAATAAGACTTCACCAACATTGTCTTGGTTTTCCCCGCCCAATTTTTTATCTTCATTTTTTTTACTAGTCTCATAGGCACATGAAGGGATGAATGCAGACAAAACTGAACCAATGTGCACACAATAATATTGGCTAGCCCAGCGTGCAGTTTCAACAGCTTGTGGACTGACGATGCGAAGTTCCTCCTGCTCCTCAATTTTTTTTGCTTCAAAATTGGCATTTTTAATTTCCATTTTTGCGTCACTTGCAGATTCACATCTGTGGACCATGGCACTGATATGCTTGCTTCGAAAGGGAACTGAAATGATAGATCCGGGATTAAAAAAGTGCGCAGACCAATAGGTTAATTGGTCAGTAAAAGCCCCGCGTTGTATAGGAGAGACGGTAACTATGAACACACTTGTATATTCGCAGTATATGGGGGAAAAATCAAGTATTAAAATTAATTCTTTATATATAAATAGTGAGGGCCGCTGCACATAAGCCTAGTGCAGCGGCCCTTGAAATCATGGAATCTTATTTTGCCGCCTTTTCTTTTTCCTCAGCCCAGATCAAAGCTTTTTTCATCAAGCGAGCCAACCTGTTGCTCGTGTCGCGGGTTTTTTTGGTATTGATGGCTTTCTTGACGCTGGATTCCTTGAGGTAGGAACTGTATCCAAAATGTTTGCCGATGCCCCTTTTCGGAAGGATTATCGGGTTACAAGCTATGAGACCAACTGGGTAAGGGTCAATTATTGCACCACTTGGTGTTATGAGCCACGAATGACTGCAGTAGGTGAGCTTCATGTGAAGTTCACCAGATTTCATGACTTGGCGCATACCGACGAAGTTCCCGTCGACAACCCGCAGCCCCGGTATATGTTTCGCCAATGCCCTGCAGATATCGTGGCAGCATATGTCGAAATTTTCATTTTTTATTGTCAGAACGAAATTCACATATGCAGCCAAAATGTCAATTGTTTTATGCCAAAATTTCCTATCCCTACCGCTCATCTTACCAATCAGTTTTTCGCTCAGAATCATATCGAGTCCTCCTTGTTTTTTTGAGTTGAGTGTTACTAGAACGTTTAGCATAGTTGCTAACCTTTCAAAACCATATCATGAAATTGCAAAAAGTCTAGGTACTTCCTATTATTATTCAATTATTTATTTAACTTAAAATATATAAAGTAAAAAAAGCCGGCGCTGGGGACGCCGGACTCTTCTGATTTTAGATTCTTATTTTAGCTGACCATATTGATCCCAGTGGTCAGGTGGATTAACGTGCGAGGGAACCTTTCACCCGTTTGTTGTTTGTCCGACTTATTTGAACATTGACAACGATCGGATCACGTTCGAATATACATCGGTAGTATTTTTCACTAACTTCAACCTCGAATGTTCCTAAAACCGTGTACACCTTGAGCACATACACGATTTCGAAACTCAAATTCGGTGGAAAAAATCCATTACCCGAAGGTGTCTGAAAATAACACTTCTCGATTGTTTTTCTTGTGACGACCCCAGGCTCGGTCTGTTTTGGCCGAAACAGGAATTCAAGGTTGAGCATCTCAATGAAGAGCTTGCGGAGGATGGTAAAGAGGCTCTCATTCGTTGCGGGGGTAACTGTGGTTGTCATGGTTTTGTAGGGTGCACCTGCGAGCTATGGATTAGCCGCATGTTTGAAAGGATTTACCTCTCAAATATGCGGCCAATTAACAACCATTACTTTTTAAGAACAATTAAAATACTGAAAGCAAAATAACACTTAATATTGGTTATGTCAATTTAATTCATTCAAGTTTTAATTCAAAATAATTATGCTTTGATTTTTCCTGATTTAGCCGTAATATACAGGCATGGCATTTTTCTCTAGAAAATTGGGGATTGATTTGGGTACAGCAAACACACTTGTTTTCTTGCCTGGGAAAGGAATTGTTTTGAACGAACCATCCGTCGTAGCTATTTCTGAACAGGATAATAAAATTCTAGCAGTGGGACTTGAAGCAAAGGAAATGATTGGACGAACACCAGATACAATTATTGCGTATCGACCAATGAAGGATGGAGTGATCGCTGACTATCGTGTGACTGAAGCAATGCTACGATATTATATAAATAAGGCACTTGGAAAATGGAATATGTTAAAACCAGAAATTTTAATTTCAGTTCCAGCTGGGGTGACTTCAACAGAAAGACGTGCTGTAATCGAAGCTGCAATTAAGGCTGGTGCAAAAAGCGCATACGTAGTAAAAGAACCGATTCTAGCTGCGATTGGGGCTGGTATTTCTATTCATGAAGCGCGTGGACATATGGTGACAGATATTGGTGGTGGAACCACAGACGTTGCGGTAATTTCCCTAGGGGGAATCGTTTCGTGTACTTCTGTTAAATGCGCTGGAAATAGAATTGACGCTGCAATTGTTGATTACGTAAAGAAAACATATAACCTCGCAATCGGTGACAAAATGTCTGAAGATATAAAAATTAATATCGGATCAGCAATTCCTGTTGAAGAAGAACTTTCAATGTCAGTAAAAGGACGTGACTATCTAACTGGCCTTCCTCGTTCTGTTGAAATTAAAACAAATGAAATTGTAAAAGCGATTGCAAAAGAATTACGCGAAATGGTAAAAGCAATTAAAGACGTTTTGCAAGAAACTCCTCCAGAATTAGCGTCTGACATTATTGATAATGGAATTATGATGACCGGAGGTTCATCGATGCTTCGAAATTTACCTGAATTAGTTTTCCGTCGCACAGGCGTAAAAGCTATGCTTGCTGAAGACGCATTATATTGTGTTGCAAAGGGAACTGGTATTGCTCTTGAACATTTGGATACTTATAAAAAGACAATAATTGCGAAGCGTTAGTAGATAGAGGAATAAAATATAAAGTGGACTCGTTTAAATAAGGGTGATATAAAATGAATGTATTTCGGTAGCTCATTTAATAAAAAAGACCGGCTTTAGAAGGAGGCCACGGTGGGTCAAACCAACACCAAAACCAAAACATATGTCAGACACTACGCCGCCCGCCTTGTCAGAAAGGACGAGGAAAATTTTGATCGCGCATTTCAGGTTATCAATGACCAGATCGGCACAGCCTGAAGTTGAGTTTACTGCTACAGATGGGAAAACATACACCCTGTGTGGGAAAGCGGCAGATTTGCCGACAGGAAATTATTCAGCTGTGCAACTGATGTCGGGGAGCTGCACTTCTGAAAATCCCCATGTTTCATCAACTGCCGAGAATGATTTCTTGGCCGCCGCTGACCTCCTGGTTCGTGAAAATAAACCACTCTTTACTTTCAAGTTTATAATATCACCTGACCCGGGAGTAGAGTGGATTTTGAAAAAATAACCTCAACCCAAAAACATTATGGCCGTTGCAAAAGATTTTCCATTATTTCAAGTCCTCAGTTGGCACTCATTTGATCAAGGTCATGTTGTCGGTCAGTTTGTCAGGGGTGAGTTTGAACTTCAATCGGGAGATAGGATTCAATACGAAGCTGGTCAGAATATTCATGGTATTGCAGAGGTGGTCGAATTCACTGAAATCAAAAATCGTCGCACCTATTTCACTATGAAGAAAATCAGCTAGGGCGGTGCCCCGAGTCGTGCGTTCAATCCGCACAGCTCGGGGCTTTTTGTTGTGTTAATATATATTTATGTCTAATGTATTAAATCCAGAAAATCTAAACCATGCCTCGATCATTTTTACCCCAGTCTCTATTTTTGGCGGGTTGTCATCATATATTTTAAAAAATATTTTAGAGCAGGGAATAATAAAATATGAATTTCGTCATACAGACTTATTGAATTTAGAAATGACCACTATTGGCACAGATGACGTTGGTCAGATCGCAGATTTTAATTCACGACGAGCACTTGGTGGTAGTAAGGTGATGATTGTTTCGTCTCAGTCTATAACCAACTCTGCTCAAAATGCATTATTAAAAATTATTGAGGAACCATCTGCAAATACATTTTTCTTTTTTATTGTTCCATCAAAATCTCAAATTTTACCAACCCTGTTGTCACGCTTTAGGGAAATACCAATAGATAAATTAGAGGATTTTCAAATGGACCATTCATCCAGTCCAACATTAGATCCTGATAATTTTTTAAAACAACCAGTAGCAAATAGGATGGAAATCATCAAAGAGGTGTTGGTTTTTTTAGAAAAAGAAAAAGTAACCAGAGGTCAAATCTGTGAATTTATTTCAGAAGTTATTTCTTTGAGACATAAGGTTCATAAGGCGAAAAACAAATTATCTGCTTTTAATATGAAAGCTTTGGTATCAATAGAACACTTTATGCGAGATAATGCCTCATCAATGAAAATGTGTCTTGAATATCTGGCTTTGGCGGTGTGATTCTGCTATGATTGGGTCATATTAATCAGTAAAAACATACCGAAAAAGCGTCGCGCAGGTCGCCTCCAAATGGAGTAGGCGACATGATTCTACAGAATCAGACATGCGCGACATGATTTCGCAAAATCATATGGCATACAACTTCACGTCATTTCAGTCAAAAATTAAAGAAACGAATGATTGGTTAGTTCGCGAATTTTCAACTATCCGCACAGGGCGTGCATCAGCGGTCCTACTTGATTCTGTAAGGGTTGATTCGTATGGATCAATGTCAGCATTAAATGCTGTTGGTTCAATTTCAAACGAGGACCCTCGCACTTTGCGAATTACTCCGTGGGATTCTTCACTTATTAAGGCTATTGAAAAAGCCATTGTCGCAGCTGATTTGGGTGTATCTGCTGTAGTTGATGATAAGGGTATTCGTGTCATCTTCCCAGAACTTACAGGTGATAGACGCGAGCAGTTAATTAAATTAGCTAAACAAAAATTAGAAGACGCAAAGGTAGCCATACGACGTGAAAGAAATGAGGTGCACGATGATTTGCAATCAAAGAAAAAATCAGGTGAACTGGGTGAAGACGAAATGATGCGTTACAAAGACCAGATGGAAAAATTTGTGACTGATGCTAATAAGAAATTAGATGAACTATTTGCTAAAAAGGATACTGAAATTTCAAATTAATCAATGACAATAATTATTTTTCTCATTGTTCTCTCTATACTTATATTTGTACACGAACTGGGCCATTTTTTAATTGCCAGATTATTTAAAATTCGTGTTGATGAATTTGCAATTGGTTTTCCACCAAGATTGTTTTCATTTAAAAAAGGACAGACTACTTATGCAGTTAACTTGATACCACTTGGCGGATATGTAAAAATTTATGGTGAAAATCCTGGAGATGAATTGTCTCCTGACAATATATTAGCCAAACCAAAATGGCAGCAGGCTTTGGTTTTAGTTGCAGGGGTGACTTTCAACGCATTGTTTGCTTGGGCTCTTTTTACTTCAACTTTAATTGTTGGAGCAAAAGCACCAGTGGGAGATTTTGCAGCAGAATTCTCAAGCCGCCCAACGGTTATGATCACAAGTGTTGCAAAGGGGGGGCCTGCAGCAATGGCAGGATTAAAAGAGGGGGATGAAATTTTAGCACTAAGATCTGGAGTTTCTACTAGCACAGCAACTACAACAGTTATGTTTAATGCGAGTACCAGCCCAATAGTTAAAGACACCGATGTTCGCGAATCTATTATTTTAAGCACAACAACTCTTGCACTTGAAATTAGTCGCGGTGGAAAAATGCAAACTGTTATAACAGTTCCAAAAGACGGGATCGATGGAATTCAAGCTGGAAAAAAAGGCCTAGGTATTATGATGGCAAATGTTGCCACTGTTAAGTTGCCAATATTTAAAGCCATTGGCGCTGGATTTTACCAAA
>JAYUFM010000032.1:0-5975 GCA_043738715.1 bacterium
ATACGTCTGCGTGGTTTGAAGATTCTGGATTTACCATCCCACACAATGCAGTTCCTACTGCAGGAGATACTGGTATTATTCAGGCTGGTGTTACAGTCACACAAAATAGTTCAGCCGTGAATATAGATTACGGACTGACTGTTCAATCTGGGGGATATTTGACATTAGGAGGCTCTCAGACATTAACGATAACATCAAACAATGAAGCCTCAATTACAATTGAAGCTGGCGGAACACTTGATTCTACTAATGGGTATGTAAATAATAATAGTAGTTTGGTAAATAATGGAACGTGGATTAATAGTCCGACTAATAATGTGACTACATCTGGTTCAATCGGTGTTACAACAAACAATGTTACGGCACCTTATAGCCTATCTGGAACTAATGGGAGCGCACTGTCGTACACTCTCGGATCTCAGACATCTGATGGAGGTACAAATTATAATACGACACTATCTCACTCTGGAACGAGCTGGTCTTCAAGTTATATGCCATCTGGATTGATATTAGATTCATCTACAGGTTCAATATCGGGTACACCTAATGTTAGAGAGTCTGGAACAATGGTTATTACATCAACTGCATCAGATGGAAGCGTTACAAATCAAAATATAAATTACAATATTGATAATCCATATACTACAACTTTCTACCACAACGGTAGCGGTGGATTGGACGACCCAAATTCATGGTTTGAAGATGCAGGATTTTCAATTCATCATAATGCCCTCCCTACAACCGGTCAGACAGGTATTATTAAAAGTGGAGTTAGTGTGACAGAGGGTTCAGGTGTGAGTGCCGACTATAATCTTGATGTGCAAAATGGTGGGCAATTAAATTTAGACACTAGTCAGGTTACTACATTATTGAATGGTTCTATATTAACGATTGAGAACGGCGCAACCCTTAATATTGATCCGAATTCTGGTTTTAATGTAGATTCAGGAGCAACTTTAAATATCAACAGTGGCGCTACGTTTAATCAAAATATTGCTACATGGAATACTGCCGGTACACTAAATATTGGTAATAATTTTACAATAGGAAGTTCCACTGTTTGGAATATAGGTGGGGATTTGAATTTAATTGGCGGTAGCGTATTGGATTTAAACACTATGGGTACCTTGAATATATCGGGTAGTTTAAATGTTAGTAATGGTAATTTGTTAAGGATTTCAGCTGATGGAACATTAAATGTTTTGAATGGATCAACACTTACAAATAATAGTACACTAACCAATGATGGAATTTTTACAAATAATGGAGGAACAATCATTACTGGATCTACTGGTAATACTATAAATCGTAATACATTAACCTATTCAATTTCAGGTACTGCGGGTAGTGCGATCTCGAACTATCTATTATCAGCTCAAAATTCTACAGGTTCACAAAACTACAATGCTGTACTTTCGCAGTCATCGAATGCTTGGTCGGTAATAAGTCTCCCTGCTGGTCTTTCTATTAACAGTACGACAGGGTTAATTTCTGGAACACCAAATGCTTCTGGTAGCGGATCATTCTCTGTTACTACTAATGTATCTGGTGGTGTGGCAACACAAAAAGTAGGATATACATTCTCTGCTGATGTTATTCCTCCTGTTTTGTCATCAGGCTCACCATCAACTCAACAATCCGCTGGAACAACCGCTGCGACATTGAGGGTGGTTACAAATGAAAATGCAACATGTAGATATAGTACAGTTCCAAATACTGCGTACGGATCAATGACGAATGTATTTACGGTAACAACAGGTACAACTACACATTCAACTACAGTGTCAGGATTAACAAATGGATCTACTTATAATTACTACGTAAGATGTATTGATAATGCAAGTAATCCTAATACCAGTGATTACCCGATTACATTCTCTGTGGCGTCTGTTTCAAATGGTGGAGGTGGTTCTTCAAGTTCATCATCATCGGGTGCACAAACTGGCGGTGGCTCGTACAGTCCTTCAGAAGTATTTGTTTTTCACACAAATTACAATGGAACACTCCAAGCATGTAGCTTAAATGATTTGTTTAATATCTTGACTGGAAAACCATGTGCCGGGTCGAATAATAACACTTCAGGCAATGTCACGAATAGTTCAGGTACAACAACGATTGTGAATAATAATAATGGAACGCTGGAAACACTTGGAACAATTACAACACCTGCCGGTTTAGTGCTTTCTGGTAAAGACTTAGCTTCAGCTGGAATTTTAAGTGGTTTCAGATTCAATAAAAACTATGCAGTAACTGCCAACAATTTAGATATAGTTAAGCTTCAAGTTTTCCTAAACAGAGCAGGTTTTACAGTTGCAGATAAAGGATATGGTTCAAGTGGTCTTGAAATTAAACGATTTGGTCCAGCAACATTGAAGGCTTTGGCCAAATTCCAGAAAGCATACGGTATTACTCCATCAATAGGATATTTTGGTCCAAAGACTCGTGCTGTAGTTAATGAATTGTTGAGAAAGTTGGGTCTGTAAAACAGCTTTAAAAAGTAAAATAAATTTGGATACAACAGAGTACATTAAATTAGGATTTTTCTAGATTTTTTTGCTAGAATAAGGACATAATTCATGACAGTTTTATGCAGCTAAAGTCTCTCGAAATCAATGGTTTCAAGTCCTTCGCAAAGAAGGGTCATTTGGTGTTTAATTCATCAATTACGGCCATTGTAGGGCCTAATGGGTCAGGTAAATCCAATGCTGCAGAGTCATTTCGGTTTGTTTTAGGAGAACAGTCGATCAAGTCTATGAGAGGTAAAAAGGGAGAGGACTTGATATTTAATGGAGGTAAAGATACCCCTCGTGCGAATCGTGCTTCAGTAAAATTAGTTTTTGATAATAAAGACAAATTATTCAAAATGGATTTTGATGAAATCGCATTGGAGCGCGTAGTCCATCGTGATGGTGTTAACGAGTATTTTATAAATGGTTCTCAAGTTCGTTTAAAAGACGTTTCTGAAATGTTGGCTCATGCAAATATTGGTTCATCTGGGCACCATATAATTTCGCAAGGTGAAGCAGACAGATTGTTGTCTTCTAATCCAGAAGAACGTCGTGAAATGATAGAGGATGCGCTTGGACTAAAAGTCTATCAATACAAAAAAGAAGAGAGCGAAAAGAAGCTGGAAAAAACGGCACAACACATAAAAGAGGTTGAGTCGCTTCGCCGTGAAATCGCACCCCATATTAGGTTTTTGAAAAAACAGGTTGAAAAAATCGAAAAAGCTGCAGCTCTTCGATCAGAACTTTCATTACAGTACAGAGACTATTTTGCACGTGAGGAGGCATATTTAAAAAAGGAAAAGGCGCGCCTTGTCGAAGAAGAGGTTACACCCCGTGGTGAACTTGAAAAAATCGAAAAAGAACTAACACATCACCGAACTATTTTAGCGGAAATGTCCAAGGGTGATAATAACCATACTCATTTATTGGAATTGGAAAAATTGATTGGTGGAACTCGCAGTAAAAAAGATATTTTAATGCGCGAGCTAGGTCACCTTGAAGGAGAAACTTCGTATATCAAAAAAACAATTGAAAGGAAAATTCGTGAGGCAAAAGAGACAGAAAAGAGTGTTTCAAATGACAAGCAAATTTCACTAGTCCACGTTGAATCTTTGGCACGAGACGTAAATGAACATTTACACACTGTTTTGAATTCAGACAATTTGGAATCTATAAAGGCTTCTGCTAATGAAATCAAACGCCTTGTTTCTGATTTTATCCATCATCATAAAAATGCTGACAAGAACTTAGGGGAAAACACAAATGAAGACAGCTCGGTGGAATCAAAATTGATTAAAGATCCATTTTCAACAAAATCTGATGAAGAAGATCTTTTGAAAATTGCTAGCAAAATATCTGAAATTGAAAATGATTTGCAAAATATTAGCAAAGAGGAAAGTTCACATAATGCTCAATATCAAGAATTAAAATCAAAAATTGATAAGGATAAAGAAAATAATGTTGAATCAGAAAAATCAATTTTGCGAATAATGTCTAGACAAAATGAATTGCATAGTTTTTTACATTCTCTTAAGGGTGAAACAGATCGATTGGGTATAGAACAAGCTGATTATGAAAGAGAGCTGCAAGAAGCCGGGGTGTTGATTGGAAGAGAGGCAATTGGTTATACAAATGAAGATGTACTAAATCATATGAACAGAACTGGCGATGAAGTAGAAACACGATCTGTGCAAATTGACCGCCGTCGCGCTATTGAAAAATCAAAAATTCGATTAGAAGAAATGGGCGGAGCAGGTGGCCAAGAGGTTATGAAGGAATACAAAGACGCAGAGGAAAGAGATGCTTTTCTAACACGTGAATTAACAGACCTTATGCAGTCCTCTGAAACTTTGGGTACTCTTATTTTGGACTTAACTGAAAAGCTAAATGAATTGTTTCGTGATGGTATCAAAAAAATTAATACAGAATTTGATAAGTTTTTTAAATTGATGTTTGGAGGAGGGGAGGCACGTTTGGAAATTGTTAAAGAAGTTAAAAAACGTCGTAAGAAATCCGGGGATGATGATTTATTAGGAGATGTTACAGATGGGTCTGCTGCAGTCGGGGATATGGAAGAGGAAAAAGCCACTGAGGGTATAGAAATTCACGTTGCACTGCCACACAAGCGAACAAAGGGACTTATGATGCTTTCAGGAGGTGAACGAGCTCTGACGTCTATTGCTCTACTGTTTGCCATGTCTCAAGTTAACCCTCCACCTTTTATCATCTTGGATGAAACAGACGCTGCGTTAGACGAAGCAAATTCTCGAAAATACGGGGATATGATTGAAGCGCTTTCAAAGCATTCTCAATTAATTTTGATTACTCATAATCGAGAGACCATGTCTCGTGCAGGCGTCATTTACGGTGTTACTATGGCAGGAGAGGGGCACTCTAAATTATTATCAATTGCATTCGACGATGCGTTGGCAGTGGCAAAATAATTATTCAACAATATATCCTCGACCTGGAACTGTTTTTATCAACCTTGCCTTACCGTCGTCTAATTTTTTACGTAAATTTCTAATGTGGGCTTCTATTGTGTTTGAAAATGGATTACTATCATTTTCCCAAACTGTTTCGTTTATAAAACCACGACTAACAATTCGCCCACGATTTCGTGCGAAACACTCTAATAGCATGAATTCTTTTCTGGTGAGGTAAATATTCTGACCATTTCTCATAACATTTTGCCTTGAAATATCCAATGAGACGTCTTCAATGGTCAGTGTTACATTATTTATATTGTATGGGCGCCTTGTTATAGCGCGAATACGAGCGAGCAATTCGTTAAAAGAGAATGGCTTTTGCAAGTAATCATCAGCACCTGCCTCGAGAAGTGCAATCTTTTCAGGCACTTTGTCACAAACGGAAATCATTATTATAGGTGCATTTCGGGAAGCATTGCGTATTTCTTTACAAACCTGTAATCCGTTTTTGTTTGGAAGAATGTAATCAAGAATTATTAAATCATAATGATTAGTCCTTGCTAGATAGGAACCCTTTTCACCATCGTCTGCACAATCGACAGTGAAAAGTTCACATTCAAGATTGTTTTTTAAAGTTTCTCGAATATCGTGATTATCTTCTATCAAAAGGATTTTCATATGTTTATAAATTTATTTTTTAATGATGACCTTTATTTTGATATTCTATCATTAATTAAAAATGAAAAAAGGAGGCCACTCTGCACACATTTTTTTGAAATTTATTGTGTGATTTGGGACCTCCTTTTTTCATGTTTTTTGTCTTAAAATGATTTACTAAAGACTCTTGACGCGTAGTTTGGTTTGACGCTCCTTATCTATTTTTGGCAATCTGACAGTGAGCAGTCCTTGATTTTCAGTAGCCTCGGCCCTTTCTATGTCGACTTCGTGAGGAAGGACAATACTACGTGAAAAAGCACCCCAATATAGTTCCTTGTGGAAATAATCCTGATCTGAAACCTCTGTTTCTTCTTTGCGACTG
>JAYUFM010000033.1:0-2125 GCA_043738715.1 bacterium
TTTAGGGTTGTAGTTTGTCCGTTTTTTGTAAATTCCTTATTTACTGCAACGAACCACTGCAGTTTTGGTAAAGGTTCAACAATTCCACCAGTTCTTTCAGCGGTTGAAACATTCTGATTGATTTCTTTCTCTTCAATCATCAAACCTTCTGCACGAAGCCATTCAACAATGGATGTACGCGCTTCGGTTGTTTTTTTATTTAAAATTCTTTCGTCACCAATTGTCATTTTGGCGTACTCGTTAATAACCTGCTTAACTGGAAGGTTGTGACGCTCGGCCATCATAAAATCAATTTGACTGTGCGCAGGGGTAACACCCAATGCGCCAGTTCCAAATTCTGGGTCTACTTCTTTATCTGCAATAATTTTTACAGTTACAGGTACTCCACAAAAATCGAATGAAAATTCTTGCCCAATATATTGCTTATAGCGCGCATCATCCGGGTGAACTGCAACGGCTGTATCACCAACTTTTGTTTCAGGACGGGAGGTTGAGATAGCAATAGGGAAGTCTTTTGAATATTTAAAAGTATACAGGGTTGCCTTACGTTCCTCGTAAACAATTTCATCATCAGAAATTGTGGTTTGACCTTTTGGATCCCAGTTAACCACCCTGTATCCACGGTAAACTAATCCATCATCATACATTTGTTTGAAAATAGTTCGTACAGCAAGATTTCTTTTTGCATCCAACGTGAATGCCTCTCGTGACCAGTCGCATGATGCGCCCGTTACTTTTAATTGAGAAACGATTGTGTCATGACTTTGTTGTGCAAATGCATTAATACGATTTAACATTTCTTCACGTCCCAAATCATGTCGAGATTTGCCTTCCTTTTTTTGGATGTCTTTTTCTACCTTCGATTGGGTTGCAATAGCAGCGTGGTCAGTTCCTGGAATCCAAAGGGTCTTTTTTCCATTCATTCGATTAAATCGGATGGCGATGTCCTGAAGTGTCGCTCCCAAAACATGTCCAAGGTGTAGGGTTCCTGTTACGTTAGGTGGCGGTAGGATAATTGTGTAAGTTTCTGCGTCAGAATTTGTAGCGCCCTTTTCAACACAAATATCCGGATTAAAAAAACCGCTTGTTTCCCAAGCTGAATATATACGGTTTTCGGTGTCCTGTGGGTTGTATGGTTTTAGCAGTTTTTCTGGAATCATAGTTCCATTAGCATAGCAATTATAAGGACAAATTTCCACTTGCCCGAAAGCTAGCTGGGTCGTTATTTAAAGTGTTTTCTAGGCCCTTTATGTGCCTCATATAACCAGCCACAGCGATCATAATTGCATTATCGGTCGAGTGTTCTATTTGGGGAATTAGTAGGTTTAAATCCACAAAATCTAGGGTTGCCATTTTTTGAAAAGCCGCTCGAATGTTTTCATTAGCAATTACTCCGCCACCAATAATCATAGTTCTAATGTGGTTATCGATTATTGCTGAACGGGTTTTTTTAACCAAAACCTCAGTTGCAGCATTTTCAAATTCCTCAGCAATATCTTGTTTATCATTTTCTGAAAGTTCAGCATTTTCTGTCATCTTTTTCACTAAATATAAAACAGCTGTTTTTAATCCGGAAAAAGAGAAATCATAATCCTTAGAATTGATCATGGGACGGGGAAGGATAACTTCTGGATTTTTAACCTCACCATTTTGATGTCTTTCTCGTGCAAGATTTGCAAGACCAGAAATTTTAGGACCACCTGGATAGGGAAGTCCAAGGATGCGGGCCACTTTATCAAAAGCCTCTCCCACCGCATCGTCCCTCGTCCGACCGATTACAGAATATTCGTGCCAATTATTTATGAGAACTAATTCTGTGTGCCCTCCTGAAATCAGAAGTGCTAATGCAGGAAATACAATTGTTTTATTTTTTTGTTCAGAATCAATCATTACTGATAATATGTGTCCTTCCAAGTGATTTGTCGGAACAACAGAAATGTTCCAGAAGGTTGCTAATGTTTTTGCAAAGTTGATTCCTACCCAAAGAGCTGGTTCAAGTCCTGGCCCTTGTGTAACCGCGATAAGATCAATTGTAGGCTTCTCTATTGTTTCAAGTAGGTCGATAACAGCAGTCGCCATTTCGCTTTCCATATTTAATGAAGTCAGGATTTTTTGAGAAACTTCC
>JAYUFM010000034.1:0-2121 GCA_043738715.1 bacterium
AGCGCTCCTGCCATTTGGGTAAAGCTAAAACATACCGGAAAGAATTCTGGTGTTGGCACAGTCCAATGGGATCGTGAGGAACAACAACGTTTTGATAGCGCGTACTTAGACCACAAGCCCCCACATTTGCAACTTTTAGATTTTTTGCGTGAAGGGTTTCAGGCAGACAAGGATATTACGGCACGACTTACGGATAATTTTCCAATGACTCCCTTCGAAAGGTTATTGGGTGATCCAGAAGTTAGGGAATTCTTAGGTATAGAGCTGGAAAATAAGCACCTTTATGCAAGCCTTGAGAAGGAAGAAATCCTTAAAGCTTTCAAAAAAATTATTTACGATCTCACTAACTCAGACAAAAATAAACGGGTAACTACTCGCACTTTAAATGTAAAAGGTGATCGACGAAAATATCTCGAAACATTTAAAAAATCTGAAGTTCCATCCCATAAAAAAAGCGTAGCTCTCTATCCACTAGACTCATCTACTGGCCATGAAAAGCCAGGCAACAAGCAGCAAAAAACAATCCCGCCCACCGAGAAGCGAAAGAAACTCATAACACCATCCTGTATCCTATCAATCAAGGACAATCAACGAATAAATGACATATATCACAACTTAAAAAATGATCTAGACGTTGAGAAATACGCTAATGCAGTATCAGTTCTCGCAAGATTATTTATTGAAATGAGCGTTAACCATTACTTAACTTCAACGATTGGAAAGACTGAGGTAGAAATTCAGGACAGAGCTTATTCATTAGGCGCCAAGCTTAATGACGTAATTAATGATTTAAAGGCCAAAGGAAAAATTACTGCCTCCGCTAAGCAATCTATAGGAAAAGAAATGGGTAACTCTAATAGCGCATTCCATCCAAACTCATTAAACGCCTTCGTACACAACCCCAGTTATCATCCATCTGCGCTTGACCTAAAGCGAGGTTGGAATAATATTGAGCCGTTGATTGTTGGCATCTGGGCGTAGCTCGTGGCTTTTTACACACCACTTCGATACCCAGGCGGAAAAGGGAAATTGGCTAAACACGTCAAGTCAATTCTCCAGCAGAACGATCTGTGTGATGGACATTACGCAGAAGTTTATGCGGGCGGTGCCGGTATTGCCATCGAACTTTTGCTTGAAGGATATTCAGCGGAAATCCATATAAATGATCTTAATTGTTCAATTTATGCTTTTTGGTTTTCGGTACTGAACTCAACAGACGAACTATGCAAACGAATACAAGATACCCCTGTGACCATTGATGAGTGGTACAAGCAGAAAGATATACAAAAAGATTTTAAAAATCACTCCATTCTTGAGTTAGGTTTTTCTACTTTCTTTCTCAATAGGACAAATCGTTCGGGGATTATTAACGGCGGCGTAATTGGCGGGAAGTTACAAGAAGGCATTTGGAAAATTGACGCGCGGTTTTCAAAATCAGACCTTATCGACCGCATCGAACATATAGCCAATAAGAAAAGATTTATTCACTTAACCAATCACGATGCACTTGAATACATTAAAACAGAAGTGCCTAAACTACCGAAGAAATCCTTAATCTATTTTGATCCACCTTACTATGTAAAGGGCAAAGGTTTATACGACAACTACTATAATCATAATGACCATTTAGAAGTTGCAAAAGCCATCAAACGCATTAAACAATATCCATGGCTCATTTCTTATGATGATGTTGAAGCGATAAACTCAATCTACCAAGAGTTGAAGTCTGTTCGGTATAACCTAAATTACACCGCTGCAGAAAGATATAAAGGTACGGAGGTCATGTTTTTCAGCAAGGACTTAGAACTTCCTCCATTAGATGGATTCTTCAAACGAGCAGCATAATTAATTTATAAAAAATCACTAATTAAAAGAGTCAGCATCGCAATATCTCTGGCTGGTGGTCAGTCTACTATTAAATCACGCACCAAAGTTAATACCGCAACACTCGTTTCGCACCAAATAGATGCGATAGCTGAGCCCATGCCACGCTGTAACCCAGTAAATCCGTACTGGCACAGGACTTGCAAAGTAATCACTGAGAATCTTTCCTGACCCAACGGCGGGTGGAAGGGGACACATCAATACCGACAAAGGCGTCGCTTCAGCATTGTGCTGGAC
>JAYUFM010000035.1:0-5931 GCA_043738715.1 bacterium
ATACATAAGTTACACATTTATGAAAATAGAACAAATCAAAATCAGCGAAATCAAGCCGGCAACATACAATCCTAGAAAATGGGATCAAAAAATAATCTCCGATATGACGGAAAGTATTAAACGTTTTGGACTATGTGACCCCTTGATTGTAAACGGTTCCTCAGCAAGAAAGAATATCCTCATTGGTGGCCATTTGCGCCTCAAGGTTGCCACTCTTCTTGGCTTCACTGAGGTACCAGTGGTGTACCTCGACATCCCCGAGATCGAACGTGAACAGGAACTCAATTTGCGTTTGAATAAAAATCTAGGAAACTGGGACGAGGAATTATTAGAAGCATTTGACACAGGTTTGCTTCTTGACGTTGGTTTCACTCCAGATGACCTCAATAATCTTTTTGATGACGTCCTTACCATTACAGATGACGATTTCAATGTTAAAGAAGAGTTGGAAAAAATTGTTACTCCTGAAAGTAAACCCGGCGACCTATTTCAGCTCGGCGATCATATGTTGCTGTGCGGAAGTTCACTTGATCCAAAGAATGTTCAGAAACTTATGGGTGATAACAAAGCGCAGATGATTTACTGCGATCCGCCATACAATATAGGCTTGGATTATCGAAAAGGCATTGGCACGAATGGTAAATATACAGCTGAAAAGTTAGTTGATGACAATAAAAATACGGAGGATTATAGAGCGTTCATCGAACAGTCTTTAAAAAATGCTTTAGATATAAGTAAAGAAGACGTACATATATTCTATTGGTGCGATGAAAAGTATGTCTGGCTTCTTCAAATGCTTTACGAAAAAACGGGAGTCACTAATCGTCGACTATGTCTCTGGGTAAAAAATAATTTTGCTCCTACTCCGCAGGTGGCCTTCAACAAAGTCATTGAGATGTGTGTTTATGGCACGAGAGGCACTCCGTCGCTTAATCCAAGTATTAAGAATCTCTCTGAAATTATGAATCAAGATGTAAATTCGATTGGCATGTATGACGATCTTATGTCGATAGTTCAACTTTGGCTCGTGAAGCGGGATAACACAGCTGATTACGAACACCCAACTCAGAAGCCCATAACTTTGAACGAGAAACCAATTAAACGCTGTACTGCCCCAGGAGAAATTATTCTCGATCTCTTCGGTGGCAGTGGTAGCACTTTGATTGCGGCGGAACAGTTAAAACGTCGGGCATTCCTAGTCGAGCTTGACCCGACGTTTTGCGATCTGATTATTAGACGTTACGAACACTTCACAGGAAACCATGCCAAAAAAATTAATTAAAATGTGGAAATTGGGTGAACATAGACTTCTTCTCGGGGATGCGACGAACAAGGAGGATATTAATCAGCTTGTTGGTAATGACAAGGTGAACTTGCTTTTGACTGATCCTCCATATGGGGTTGGATACGTCGAAGGTAAGGAAGAGTTTCTAAAAGCAACTCAGAAAAATATCAAAGCAAAAAAGTTCGTTGATATCAAAGGTGATGGTGTCGAAGAAGATTACTATGACTTCTCACAAAAATGGCTTGGGGCAGTCAGGCCTCATCTCAAAGACAAAAATTCATTCTATATCTTTAATGGAGACTCAAAGCTGAGAGAGTTTATGAATGCTCTTCACGATTTAAAATTCACAAAATCGGCTATCCTAATTTGGCTCAAAAATCATCTTGTTATTGGTCGAAAAGATTACCACCCACAGCATGAACTTATCATCTATGGGTGGTACGGCACGCATAACTTTTTCGGGAATAGAGATAAGACCGCCCTGTTCTATCCAAAACCAACTAAAAGCAAGCTCCACCCAACTATGAAGCCCCCGGCACTTTTGAGGCGTCTCATCTATCACAGCACGAAACCAGGAGACGTAGTCCTTGATCCTTTCGCAGGTTCTGGATCAACACTAATTGCCTGTGAACAATTAGGAAGAAAGTGTCTCCTCATGGAATATGAGGAGGAATATTGTCACACCATAGTCGAGCGGTGGGAAAAACTTACCAAAAGAAAGGCTGAAATTATTACCAATGCTTAAAGACAATGGAAAGCAATGCAGATGACAAATCAAAGGTACCGAACGTTTACAAAAAACAGGAATTCGAGTCTTACGTCCTGTGGCGGTCTATGCCCTCAATTTTACGCGGACAACCAAGACATGTTGTCGAAAAGCTCGGTATTGATGACGAGATTGCCATCTCGCTACTGGATATTAAAAATCAGACTGAATTTGCCAAACGATTTGACATTAAAGATTTGGGGACACTCAGTGCATGGAATAAAAAGATTGAGGATGCAGGTGGGCTTATGAAAGACATCCATTGCTGGGCCAAGAAACTTACCCCCAATGTCATCTCTGCCTTATACCGCGAAGCCACAAAGACAGGGAAGGCCTCCGAGGTCAAAGCGTGGATGGAGATAATCGAAGGTATGTAATTAAAATCAACATGAATATTCAAGAAAAAAATACAAAAGAATATATGGGTATAGAACAGGCGGCGGTCATCCTCTCAAATACCCTAGAGGAAGTGAATCAGAGAAAAACCTCACTGAGGCGTGCTTTGGTTGTATCACGTCTAGCACTAGCTCTTTCAAAAATCATAGAGGTTGCTGATCTCAAGGAGAGGGTCGAGTTTTTAGAGCAGAGTTTAAAGAAAAGAAGATAATATGAAAAATTTAACAAATATCTTACAAAATGGGAATCTAAAGGCACGAGAAAAATATATCCTCCTTATCCAAAACGATATTCACAAAGCCAAAACTGGCAAGGAGATTTTAACTCCTGCTGATAAAAATGCTCTGGAAAATTGGCGCGCTAAGGACAACAATGAGGCGAGGGAATGGAATCGCTTGAATGAAGGGTGGAAGTATACTGGCCGTATGGAAATAGAGGCAGAATTTATTTACAAAGACGGACAAGTGGCATATTTATCCCAATTACCAATCCTATTCGAGCTGTCTTCCTATGCACGCTACACTAAAATGGAGGGTTGCATCAGAACTCTCAAGAAAATAAAAAAGGTTTCAATTGAGGAAGCCTTTAAAATTTCAGAAATGCAAAAGGCGGTAAAAATAAAAGATGGTCTTGATTTTGATTATGCTGTTTATAAGCTTGCTTTTGAACTTTTAAAATCCGAAGACAAAAAGCAAATGGAAGAATTGTATCCTGATATTGAGTTTGATCATCAATACTTGGATCAGGAGGAAATCATCGCCAATTTGTATAACGGTAAAAAAGAGCTATCCACCGAAGCTAAAGAAAAGTTAGCTGAACTGATTGCTGAATGTAGTTACAATAAATTCGCTAAAGAATATCAGCTTTATCACTATTTTGCATGTATCCCTGTTATGGAAGTGGCGCGATACTTTCTCAAAAGCAAGGAGATTGAGATTAAAGATAAATCATCCGATGATGACAGTGATTCTTATGAGGATGTAACAAAAGCTATGGAAGACTATGCCACAGAACATGGAACAACTGTGCAAAAAATGCTCAAAGAAGCATGCATTAAGGGATTGGATGGCATATTAGAAAAACATTTACCGCTTGTTATCAGTAATAGCGCAGACTTATTACAGCGATGGTTATCAAGTAAAGCCGAGGCTACCATTATATTGCGTAAGCACATTGACTCAGGGGAACTCAAGATTAGAGAACACAATGAACAAGAAACAATGAGGGATAAATTGTATAGCAAAAACCTCTTTGACAGTGAGTATGAGGCGGCACGCGTCATTGTAGAAAATATTGGCTTAAATATTGAAACCAAGGGAGAAATCGATGAAAGGAAAGCCTTTGAGACATTTGATGGGGCAGTCATTACTGGAGAGAACCTATATGCTTTTAAGGAAAATTACGCTTTTGTAAAAGATTTTAAAGATCGGGTAGATAAATATGAGCCGAATCTTGGAATCGTTTATGCTGATAATGATCCAGAGCAAAAAGGGGAGCATCTAGATAAGGAATTACTGGTCTGCAGTCTGAATGATAATGATGGCGAGGCAAGTTTTTTCAGCCTGTATGGTATGTCTGTCACTATGCTATCAAATATTCTGGATTCAAAAACCTTTTTTGAGGAAGTGTCAGAGGGGGGTATAAAATTCCTCAAATTTAAAGATGTTGAAATAGAGAAAGCAATCAAGGAGAGGCGAGAGGAATTGATTAATAGTTTTGCAAAATTATTGGCATTTGAGGGAATGTTTAAAAGGGTTGCTAAAATCTATGAGGCAGATTTGACGTATCACATAGCGGATAGGATCAGAATTCTAAGAGAATATATGGAATACGAAAACGAGGCGTTTCGCCAAGCGACCAATACGAGTGAAAAAAAATCAAAGAAAAAGATAGAAATTTTTAGTCGCAAGGGTATCTTGCAGATGAAAGAGAGTTTGATTATAGATATTGATTCAATCAAACCTGATTTTAAACATTTGGTGGAACATGAAGAAAAATTGAAGGGGATATTGGGTGAGTTTTAAGTATGCAAATTTAAAGAAGATTATATTTTTTGTGAAGGTTGATTCCTTGTTATTTGTAAATATTAAAGCTTGAACAATTCTGATAAATCTACACCCAGAGCCTTAGCTACTTTTTCTATGTTTTTGAGAGCAACATTTCTCTCACCACGCTCCATTCCACCAATATAAGTACGATCTAGTCCAGTTTTAAAAGATAGCTTCATTTGAGATGTTACGCCCTTCTCAAGGCGTAGTTTTTTCACTCTATCTCCAAACCTTTTAAGTATGTCGCTTTCTTTTGCCATAAGTAAAGAATAGGTCGGATGATGACCATAAGGCGACGGACTATGAGTACCATTATTTATGTGGTAGATTATTGTCTATTGGTACTTATAGTCATCAGGGTAAGTAGAAATTACAATTACTATGGCGTTTAATCTTTCAGAAAATGAAAAAAGAGATGTAATAAAATACTTGGAAGCTGGCAAACCACTACCAGACAAGTATAGATTTTTACTATTCAAAGATGACCGAGAAGTTGAGCTTTTATGGAATGGAAAGACGAATGAGGTTACAAATGTCGTTTTACCTTTTCAAATAATTGAGCAGATAGATGAACCGAGAGAAGGCAAAGAGTTTGGTGATGGAGGAACACTTTTTGATACATCAGGAAAACAAATACACGGCTGGACCAATAAACTTATTTGGGGCGATAACAAACTCATTTTATCTTCGCTTAAGAATGGTCCACTTCGCAAAGAAATAGAAGCACAAGGAGGATTAAAGTTGATCTATATAGATCCACCATTTGATGTTGGTGCTGATTTTTCTATGGATATTAAAATAGGTGATGAGGAGCACGAAGAAAGTTTTACCAAGAAGCCGTCAGTAATTGAAGAAGTTGCATATCGTGATACTTGGGGCAAAGGAGCTGATAGTTTTATTGCGATGATATATGAAAGATTAAAAATAATGCATGACTTATTAGCAGAAGACGGAAGTATTTACGTGCATTGTGACCACAGAGTAAGTAGTTATATGAGATTAGTATTAGACGAGGTTTTTGGTAAGGATAATTTTAAAAACGAAATTATTTGGTATTACGAAACATATCAAGGTGCTGTTAAAAACTATTATCCAAGAAAACATGATAACATTTTTTTCTATACGAAATCAGAAAATTACAGATTTAATCTCCAGTATGGAGGTAACCCTGAAGATTCTATTAACTATAAAAGATGGGAGGACTATGTTGTGAATGGTAATAAAATAATGGGTTCGAATTATCCCAAAACTGATTCTAGATTTACTATACGTTTAGATAAGTGGATAAAAGATAATGGGAGAATACCTAACGATAATGATGTTATTTTTGAAATAAAAACAATGGCTTCTAATTCCGTTTGGCGAGACATTAAACCAGTAGATCCGAAAGATTTATCACAAAAAATTGACTACCCTACACAGAAGCCAGAATCCTT
>JAYUFM010000036.1:0-2110 GCA_043738715.1 bacterium
TGAAGTTACAGTACCAACAATTAATTGAAAACCCTGAAAAATCTGGGAACGATTAAGTGTAAAAATCAATGACCAAAAATGTTAGAAATAATTGTCAGATACTTTACTAACTTTTGACCATCAAAAATAAATTGTGCGATTACTTTAGAATTTAATGGACAACGCTACGTTGTCCCTATAACGTGGCTATTCTTAATATTAAAACAGATGGCACACATGAGGTAAGGCTAGTTGATCGAGGCGTTGCAATGAAAGCCTATATTGACTTCGATCCTGATGCAGTCTATTGCGGGAATGTAAGTTTATGTTCGATTAAGATGTGCTTTGCAATAGCAGCTTAATTCTAATTGGAGATATGGGAAGGTGAGTGTTTACCTCGTCATCCGAGCTAATGAGGACTAACCCGTCTGCACTTAGACATCTCGAGAAATGTGTGTACAAGCGATAGGAAATCTAAATGGATTTTCGCCTACCAGGCGAGATATCTTCATAAAATTCGACAAATGCCTCAAGGAGCGATCATTATTCAATACAGCATGGGATCTGAGATTCTTTACAGTATCAAATGGAAAAATGTAAGACCAATATTACTAATGACTTCAGAGTTTTCTGCAAAAAGAAAGTCATCAATCACTCTCGACAATAATGCACGTGAGGGGTGATTGTGGATTTATTCCTGCAAACAAAATTGACGAGTCGATGGAAGAATATTCAGTTGGGATGCGTGATGCGAGATCTGCGGGATAATCTGGCTGGGATCTGGAAAACACCTTTTACCGTTAACCGTGAACCGTGAAGAGTCTCAGATCTCATAGTTCGGTTTGGGTTAGGGTTCGTGGGTCAGAGGGAGGAAGTTAGTGTCAGGATACTAGAATTCAGTACGGCATGTAAAACAAACAAACACACGTTACTTACAGACGTTACAAAGTGCCTCTGCCTCTGCCTCTGCTCTCTGCTCTGCTGCCTGCTCTCCTATTCCCTGCTGCATTGAGAGATGCCTATCCATCATCTCTTCTCATTGTCGAGGTGCTACCAACGTGGGTTGCGTCTTTAAAATCGGAGGGTCAAATGTCAGATGCAATTAATGGGACTAATTGCGTCCAACTTTAGATATTGACATAGTGGTCGTTATTTCATTTATCAGAACGGTATAATACTCAGCTTGGTCAAACAACAGTGATAAATGGAAATTCTTGATAGAGAGTTCTCTTTGCATGAGCTTGCACAGAGCTGCACAGCAGACAAATGGATTGAATATTTGGATATTGCACAGCTTGATGAATATGCACATGTGATAAAGTTTCAAGTCAATCGAAGAAATGAACTCAGATACACACCACTCCATACTGCCATCTTCGCGAGGTTAGTTAGGAAAGAAGGCAGTCTGAAGAGACTGTCGACAGTGAACTCATGTATATTGGAAGGTTTTCGTTATGTTTGGCGGAGATTTATGTGATTGACCCACATATTTGCAGTTCTGGATTGCTGCTGATCGCTTGTAACACCAGAATACTTTGAATTGACTAGCTGACTCCTTCATCTACTTCACATTTTACTGAAGAAACATGGTGGCCATAAAGGCATTGTCAAAGCTGGGAGCTGACGTGGATTTGAAATGCTTCGGAACACCTGTTCTGCATCTCGTCTTAGGGATCTCAGCACTTCCGGAAGGTTCTGAATTCGGGGAAGATGCTTTCGATTATCTCCTGCCACAAGTAGACACATTACTGAAGGTTTGCTTCTTTAGTTGCTTTCTATTGCTCTCTTGTGGTGGTCATAAGAGCTGTTGTGATGATGCTTGAGTAGGTCATTTATAATTTTACATTTTATATTATCTGAAGAATGAATGCCTTGTCACTTATCAATGCCAGAGCGTATTGTAGCTGAACAATATTATGAAAGTATTACTACTGATTTTTTACACTATATCACTTTTATTTTCAGTTTTATGGATGTATTTATTACTGTAATTACTATTGTTATGTTATTGTTATTATCGTAATTGTTATGTTGCTATTGGTGCTCTAAATTTTATAAATTTTTTTTGCTGTTATCTTTGTTAAATTTTATTGGTGCTCTAAATTTTATTAATTTTTTTTGCTGTTATCTT
>JAYUFM010000037.1:0-5905 GCA_043738715.1 bacterium
TGTGATATACGAAACGGAAATCGCCTTTACAAATGACTCAAAGGATTGGTTATTCATAAACTTAATTGAATCAGAAGTTATCATCCAAAAGTTTGTTGAAGGCGGTTCCCCTTTTGTCTTCAATCTATCTTTGATATCAGTACGCATAAGAGCTAAACAGTCTATTGACTTCTTTTCGATTTTTGCCTTTACTCCAAAATACCTATATAAATCCTGTTGCATTTTTTTATAAAGCAAGTCAGCTTCAGAAACTGGAATAAATAATTCGTAATTGAAACTATAGTTTGTTTTCCATTCATCCATTTCATTATTGTTGGCAGGTATTTTATATTTAGAAAGCTTCTTAACATTATAAATAATAGTATTGGCCGGACTAAAGTTATGTTTGCCACCTTCGTTAAATGCGATTTCATAAAGTTGCCCTATAGAAGCGCAATTCTGTGTTATTCTATTCGGCTTTATATTATCAGAACTACTTGTAGCTGCATTACTAAATGTCATTCCGGAAATGCAATGCCCCAAAAACGAATAAGATTTGAGATTCTCCAATCCTTTCCCTTTTGTAAGCGCAATCAATGGGCTTTCAAATGAATTTACAGGTTCGAATTTCTTTTCAGCAAGATTAATATTCTCACCGGCTATAAATTTATTTATGTGCTCTTCTGTGGCGTTATATCCATCTGTAATATATTGTACAATTCCAGTATTGTCAATCCATACATGGTGCGGAACATATAGGTGCGGAAATAATTTTGACAATATGATATCCCCGGTAACAAATGGAATCGACGGCTTTTTGATATGCCGTTTTCTATTAAAAAAATTAATTGTTGAATCATGACTTTGAGAGTTCACTGCTATAAACTGAATTTGATCATTAAATTTATTTTGAAGTGAATCAATTTTTGAAAACCCCTGTATGCAGGCACTGCAACTCGTACTCCAGAAATCAAGTATCATCAATTTGCCTTTAAAATCTGATAATCTTATTTCGTCAGTATTATAGTTAATAACATTTCTTAAAATCACATCCGGGCATTTTTGCCCAATTTTTATTTCCTGAGACTTTGCTTTGGGTACAAATAAAATAATAAATAATGTTAATGCACATAAATAGCCTATACTAAATTTCATAAATTTAGATTTGTAGTTGATTTTTAATAAAAAAATAAATGTTTCCTACCCGTTAATTTTAGTAACCTGGATTTTGAGTAAGATTTGGATTAGCCTGAATTTCTGTAAATGGTATTGGATAGAGTGCAAACGTTTGAGCCCAACCATTTTTTTCGGTGGTTAATACAGCATTAATTCTACCAGTTCTTTTCAGGTCAAGCCACCGGTGGCCACATTCTGCAAATAATTCTATTTGTCGTTCATGCTCAATTGCAATTAGCAAAGAAGGTTGTGAATTTGCAGAAGTATTGGGCAATCCGGACCGGTTACGAATAATATTAAGATCAGCCTGGGCTTCTGCAATATTGCTTTGCATTGTTCTCGATTCTGAACGGATCAGGTATAATTCAGCAAGACGAAAAAGCATGTTGTACTCTGATACAGCACTTCCACTCCTCACCCTGTATTTAAATGGAAAAAAAAATGATTGACCTCCAATGGTATTACTTGCCACCCATGCAGTTTTTCTTTGATCGCCTGACTCAAAGCTATTTATCAGCCAATTTGTAAGTATATATTGCGGCTTTACTGTTGATGAATAAGGGATAAAAGTAAATCCGTCAGCCGTATTTAAAAATGATAAAACGGGCATTAATTGCCAAATAGCTTCTGAACTGTTTGATTTAAAAACTTCATTTAACGGGGATAAATTATAAGATCCTGAATTAATAACCGCCGTAGCTGCCTGTTCTGATTGGGGCCACTTCTCAAGGTACAAGTACACCCTTGCAAGCAAAGCCATGGCAGTCCATTTATTGGGTCTTACTTTTCCCTGCGAGGGATAGTCTGCACTCATTAGATTTTGTGCTTCCAGTAGATCTGATATTATATTATTGTAAATATCAAGTTTTCTCGTTCTTCCAACTACCGAGTTTTGCTCATAATCCGTACTGGTTATATAAGGCACATCATTAAATAAGTTTATCAAATAAAAATAACATAACGCCCTTGCAAACTTCACTTCACCTGTAAGCTTATTTTTTACTGCCATACTTAATGACCCTGAATTCGACAACCCTTTAAGTATTGAATTGATCAGGTAAATATGATTATAAGCTTTCCGCCAAAAATTAGACTCTATGATGGTGTTCCCGGAATTAAGCGCATTATTTGTAAACATGCCGGTACTGGGATCTGGCTGCGTATTCAATAACTCGTCTGCAGATAAGGCGGGATATAATGTGATACCCGAATTTACTATACTAAAATTTTGGGTCATCATTGAGCTATACAAACCATTAATTGCCGTGGTTGCTGTTTGGTCATCTGAGAATATGGTAGCTGTTGTAGGTTGATCTGAAGGAAGTGGGATTTCCACGAATTTTTTACAAGAAACAATAACTGAGTTGGCCAGAATTAGTATCAAAAGAAACAAGCTTGATTTAAATTGAAGTTTCATATAAATTAGTTTAAAAATTTAATTGTATTCCAGCCGTAATCGTTTTCAATGGCGGAAGTGCAAACAGATTTTGCGTTTCAGGGTCTGATCCTTTGTACCTGGTTATAGTGAGTAAGTTCTGAGCAAGCACATAAATTTTCAAATTTTGAAAATGAAGTTTCTTTAAAACACGATCTGAAATACTATATGAAACAGAAGCATTTTTTAATCTCAGATAAGAGGCATCACTAAATCTGCCATCAGAATTAGAAAAATAATATTGACCATCATAGGCTGGGGTATATGTCTGTGTGAACTGCTGAATAGCCGTATTATTTCCCCGGCTTTGCCACCTGTTAAGAAAAATAACGGGCAAATTATACATACCGCCTGGCATGAAATTATATACAGGATAATTGTTATAGTTATATCCAACTTGCTTCCTGAATTCAACAAAGAGATTTAACTCCCAACCTTTATACTCCAATGAATTATTAATTCCTCCGTAAAATTTAGGGTCTAGATTATACGAAGGAAGGTAATCTTCCAAACCAATAGCACCATCTTTATTTACATCTTCAAATTGATAAATACCTGTAGCTGGATTTACCCCCAGCAGGTGGTAGCCATAAACAATATTTAATGGTTTACCTATAACATAAGAGTTGGAATAACTCGAAGAAGCCAACCCAGGAAAAGCCGTTAATTTATTTTTGGGTATTGTCAGATTTGCTGAAAAATTCCATTTGAAATTTTTAGTATTAATATTTTTAGAAGTAAAGGAAAATTCAAAACCTTCATTGCTTACAACTGCTGGAAAATTCTTTATAATACTTGTAAAACCTGTTTGCCCCGGCAGCCTGTAGTTTATTAATTGATTCGAACTTTTATTCAGATAATAAACTGCTGAAAGCAAAATATCATCTTTCAAAAAACCAAGATCAATTCCAAACTCCATTTTTCGGTTTACTTCCCAGCTATAATCTCTGTTCAATAGTCTTTCCGGAACTACACTGGGCCCCTGGTAAGGATATGCATAATTAGACCAAACATCCAAATATTGATAATCCCCTATTTGGTCATTTCCCGTTGTGCCATAGGTTGCTCTCAATTTTCCGAAACTTAAATATTTTATATTGTTTTTCAGAAAACCTTCATTCGAAAACAACCATGCTGCGCCTCCGGCAAAAAAATTGGCGAACCTTTTATCAGGACCAAAACGGCTGGAACCATCTCTTCGCCCCGTAAAATTTACGATGTACCTATCGGAATGGTTATAATTTAACCTTCCGAATATAGCCCCATATTTGTATTGATTTTGTGCATCATAAACAATGATATTTGTAGCGCCCGCAGTAGAACCAAGCATGGCATCATTCGCATAACCCGAAGCCTGCAAAGTAGATTTTGTATTTGTAATTTGTTGGAGTGTTCCTCCAATCAGCACGGATAATTTTCCTTTACTTATGTTTTTATTATATTCAATTTGAGGTTCTGCAATCCAGCTTTTAAAACGGTTATATCCAAACGAGGCAAATCCTGTAGAAGAATTTTGTGGGTTCTGACTTGATTTAGGCAAGGCACTTTTTTCATCAACTATAGTTGTATTGTAGCCTAAATTTATTTTCGCAGAAAGTCCTTCGATTAAATGATAAGATAATTGCAGATTACTTAGTAAATTATCAGATGTGGCAATGTAGCTTTGATTCAAATAGGCAATAGGATTATCGAATGAAACACCTCCCATTTCCCAATTCAGCTTTCCTGTTGAATCATACAAAGCTGGTAAATCAGGAGGTAGCGTTTGAAAACTTGTATAGTCAGTCAAAGGCAATTTATTTTTATCAGTATTATAATTAGCATTCAGTGTGACGTTGAATTTTCTGTCAGAAGAAGTGTGATTTAAATTCAAATTCAAAGACCCTCTTTCATACTTAAATTCACCTGGAAAAACTGTAGATTCAGTATGATAGCTTCCCCCAATTAAAAATTGAGTATTGGTATTACCTCCCGAGATAGAAGTTTGAACATCTGTAATATTTGCAATTCCTCCTGTAAATATTTTTTTAAAATCTGTATAGCGTGTAGTATCCCATGCAAACAAATCTGGAGCATTAAATATGTCTGGGGTTACACCATCATTTTTAAAAGCCTCATTGCGTACGGAAAGATATTGTTCAGTATTCAACATTTGCATAGTTTTAGTAGCCTTACTAAAACCCCTGCTTACATTCATGCTAATATTAGTTCTCCCGGCTATTCCTTTTTTGGTTGTAATTAGTATAACCCCGTTCGCACCCCGGCTTCCATAAATAGCTGTTGCATCGGCGTCTTTTAATACTTCAATACTTTCAATATCTAAGGGATTCAGATTGGTGAAAGGACTTAACCCCTGGCCAGCTAAAGAAGACAAGGCAGATGTTAATTGATTGATGTTATTGTTATTTGCAGCAAAGGGAACACCATCAATAATAAATAAGGGTTCAGATCCCTGGGTTATCGAATTTCTTCCTCTTATCTGAACATTAAATTTGCCTCCGGTAACACCGGTGTTCTGAGTTATTACCAGACCCGGAACCCTCCCATATAAAGCACCTAAAATATTTGATACCGGCTGTTTACTGATTTCTGCTGAACTTATTTTGCCAACATTACCAGTACTTAATCTTCTGCTCGTTTTACCATAAGCTATTACAATTGTCTCATCAAGATTACCAACAGCTACTTTTAATTGAATTAAAATGTCATCTCCAGTTTTGTTGATTGGAATCTCCTGTTTGTAATATCCAACATTGGTAATAATTATCACATCAGTTTCAGCTGACCTTTCTAACAAAAATCCGCCTTTGGGATTAGTAAAAGTTGACTTGCCGTTTTTTTTCAAAGTGACGGTAGCGCCAGCTAAAGGCTCACCATTTTCATTCATTACATGCCCCTTTATATCAATTAAAGAATCCGATTGTGATACGGGTTTAGGCGTTGCATTCTTCGATTGAACAACAACATAATTTCCTTCAATAACGAACGAGAGCGGCTGATTGCTGAAGCAAAGAGAAAGCACTTCTTTTATTTCTGCTTTCACAACATTGCAGGTAACAGGCAGGCTATTTTTTAGTTGATCCCTTGTGTAAACAAAAGAGAATCCCGTTTGCTTTTTCACTTCTTTAAATACCTTTTCAAGCGGTGCATTTTTTACAGCAAGGGTGACCGTTTGGCCATACCCTGTTGCTGACACCTGCAGGCAGAATACAACGGCTAAAAGGATAAGAAGTTTCATAGTCAGCAGGTATTTTAATCCTGGCAAAACAATATATAATTGCATAGCTTTGTAGTGTTTGGGTTTCTTAATTCAGT
>JAYUFM010000038.1:0-2100 GCA_043738715.1 bacterium
AGATGTAAATTTGAATGAAATCAGTATTGATGAAGACCGTGCTATATATCATAAAAAAGATCAGAAATACTCTGTAGAAAAACATTTAGTAAAATTTACTAAAATTTCTCAGTACCCATTCGCAACTCGTGATATCGCAGTATTGGTACCAGGCCCTAGTGGAAATGAAATGCAAGTTTATGATTTGCTTGTAAAAGAAGCCATGACCGCAATGGGTAATGAAAATTTTGTCCGTGCAACTTTGTTTGATGTTTTTACAAAGGAATTTGATGGTGTCGAAAAGACTTCATATGCTTTTCGTTTAGTCTTTCAATCCCACACTGAAACATTAAAAGATGAGGCAATTGATAATGTCATGAAGAAAACTGCTGAAGTTGTAGCTGGCATGGGTTGGGTGGTTAGATAGCTATACAAAACAACACATATTTATATTTGTCCACGTGTTTACAAGTCCAAAATTTGCTATAATACACATATAAATATGGCTAAAGATCCTGAAAAGAAAGCAACGTATGATGCCTCGAATATCACAGTCCTAGAAGGACTGGAGCCTGTTCGTAAGCGACCAGGTATGTACATCGGTACAACGGGTCCAGATGGTCTTCATCATTTGATAAATGAAATTTTTGATAACTCGCGAGATGAAGCGATGGCAGGACGATGTTCTCGAATCGAAGTGGCACTTCTCCCAGATGGCTATGTTCGTGTGGTAGACAATGGTCACGGAATTCCAGTCGGAATTCATCCAAAGACAAAGGTGTCTGCACTTGAAACAATCATGACAGTCCTTCACGCCGGAGGAAAATTTGATAATGATGCCTATAAAGTTTCTGGAGGTCTACACGGTGTAGGTGCATCGGTAGTAAATGCCTTGTCAGTTCACACCAAAGTTGTTGTCCATCAGGATGGCGGCATTCATGTACAAGAATATAAAATTGGAAAACCACAATACAAGGTTAAAAAAATTGGTACTTCAAAATTGCACGGAACAGTTGTGATGTTTAAGGCAGACGATACTATTTTCAAAGAAGGTGTAGTTTACAATTTTGATCGTGTTGTAAATCATTTGCGACAGCAGGCATACCTTGTGAAGGCTCTTGAAATCAATGTACTGGATGCACCACAGGCGGATTCGGCAATAATAGATGAATTGTTAGAAGACAATGTTACTTTTTTGAAAGACGAAGACATTTTGGATGTACCGTCAATGACTTTCTATTTCGAAGGAGGTCTACGATCATTGGTTGCTTTTTACAACCACTCTCAGAAAACTTTACATAAAAATATTTTCTATGTAGAAAAAGATTTTGAAAAAGTACAGGTAGAGGTCGCTCTACAATATATTGATGATATTTCTTGCAAGATTGTTGCGTTTGCAAACAACACTTATAACTTGGAAGGGGGAACACATATTGCAGGTTTTAAAACTGCGTTGACTCGTATTTTAAATGCTTATGCAAAGAAAAATAATTTCGTAAAAGATAATGAAGACAGTTTTACAGGGGAAGACGTGCAGGAAGGTTTGGTTGCTGTGGTGTCTGTAAAATTACCTGAAATTCAATTTGAAGGACAGACAAAAGCAAAATTAGGATCAATGGAGGCACAGGGCGCAACCAGTACTGTGTTTGGGCAGGCTTTCACGGATTATCTAGAGGAATATCCAGAAGACGCGAAGGCAATAATTAACAAAGCTATTCTTGCAGTGCGCGCGCGCAAGGCCGCCAAGGCCGCAAAAGATTCAGTCCTTCGAAAGGGAGCGCTTGAGGGCATGACTTTACCTGGTAAATTGGCTGACTGTCAGTCAAACAAAGCCGAGGAATCGGAACTATTTATTGTGGAGGGAGACTCAGCGGGAGGTACGGCAAAGATGGGTCGTGATCGACGAACTCAAGCGGTTCTACCTTTGAGAGGAAAAATTTTGAATATTGAACGAGCACGTCTCGATAAAATGCTTGCATCAGAGCAAGTAAAAAATATTGTGATTGCTCTTGGAACTGCAATTGGAGACAGTTTTAATGTTGAAAAATTACGTTATCACAAAATTATTATTGCAACCGATGCCGATATTGACGGTGCCCACATTCGAACATTGTTACTGAC
>JAYUFM010000039.1:0-16114 GCA_043738715.1 bacterium
CCTTCCAAATACTGATTCATCATCACATCATCAAATTCAACAATTTTTTCTACCAATTCAGCACGGTATTTAGTTGCATCAGCAACCATATTTTCTGGAATTTCTTTTTCAATTACAGTTCCACCCATTTCCCCTTCAAAGTGATATGACTTCATTTTCAAAAGATCCACAACGGCTTCGAAATCACCTTCAGATCCAATTGGAAGTTGCATTCGTACAGCATTTTTGTTCAATCTTTCTAAAATAGATGCGTATGATCGCTCAAAAGAAGCTCCTGTTCGGTCTAATTTGTTGATAAAACAAATTCGAGGAACATTGTATTTGTCAGCTTGTCTCCAAACTGTTTCTGATTGTGGTTCTACTCCGGCTACACCATCAAACACAACGACTCCACCGTCCAAAACCTTTAGAGATCGCTCTACTTCTACTGTAAAGTCTACGTGACCTGGAGTATCGATGATGTTAAATCGGTGCATTCCTGATTTATCAGTTCCCATGTAAGTTGGATTCCAGAAACAAGTAATAGCAGCCGCGGTAATTGTAATACCTCGTTCTTTTTCCTGTTCCATCCAGTCAGTCGTGGCTTCACCATCGTGAACTTCACCGATTTTGTGTGACATACCAGTGTAATAAAGGATTCTTTCTGAAGTTGTTGTTTTACCAGCATCAATGTGGGCGATGATTCCGAAATTTCGTACTTTTTCTAGTGGATAATCTCTTTTGTCCATAAATTTTTAGAAATGATTAATGTGCTAAATGTAAATAAATTGTGAATAATGTCTAAAATAAATTAGACGATTTGGTAAAGCTGAATTACCAAGCCAAGTGCGCGAACGCCTTGTTTGCTTCGGCCATTTTATGTGTATTATCACGCTTTTTCATAGCTTCACCTTCTCCCTTAAGGGCCAGGATAAGCTCTTCTGCTAATTTAATACTCATAGGTTTTCCTTTTTTAGCGCGAGCGGCGTCAATGATCCATCTCATTGATAAATAGTTTCGGCGTTCAGGACGAACTTCTCGTGGAACCTGATAGTTTGCTCCCCCCACTCGTCTTGAGCGAACTTCAACAGTTGGAGCAACATTTTTTAATGCAGTATCTAAAACAGCAATTGGATCTTCAACAGATGCCAATTTCTTTATTTGTTCCAATGCATCGTAAACAACACGAGTAGCGGTAACTTTTTTACCACTGCTCATAATGTAATTGATAAGTTTTCCAACGGCAGGTGAATTATACTTGTCGTCAGATTTTGCAATATTTCGATTTTTTACTTTTCTACGCATGATCTGTAATTTTTAATTATTTATTTGATTCTGTTATTAATTTGTATAGATTTTTTTCAGAACTTATACTCCTTTGTATACGTCTTACTCTATACGACCGATTGTGAGTGTGGCTGAAAGAATAGGAATGGTGGCAAGACACAAACTAAACGACAAAAACCCTTATTTTGTAAGGATTTTATCGATTTACTTTGCTTTTGCTCCAGCCTTAGGACGCTTCGCACCGTAATTTGATCGCTCTTTTCGTCGAGCTTCAACACCTGAACAGTCCAGTCGTCCTCGTACAATAGTGTAACGAAGACCGACATCTCGAACCTTTCCTCCTCGAACGATAACCACAGAGTGCTCTTGCAAATTGTGACCTTCGCCTGGGATGTAAGCAGTGATTTCGGAACCATTAGTCAGTCTAACTCGGGCGATCTTTCGAATCGCAGAGTTAGGCTTTCTAGGGGTCTTTGTAGTCACCTTTGTACACACACCTCTCTTGAATGGAGAGTTGTAATATACAGGACGGTTCTTGATTGTGTTAAAGCCACGAGTCAACGCGATCGCCTTTGATTTGCGAGTCGTCTTTGTTCTTTTTCTTTTTACTAATTGACTTAATGTTGGCATTTGGGTTTGATAAAAATAAAATGCTTCGAAAAGCACTTGGAAGTAATGTACTACAATATTATATAGAGTGCAACAGTCTTTTTATTAAACTTTTTGTTAAATGTCTCTATCCAACAATTACTCTCAATAGCCAACCGATAATGGGCGTAAAATACTGCCACAAAACAACGGCAAAGATTATAGCAAAAAGGAAGCCTTGAGCCTCCATGGCTTTTTTTACCTTCTGAAAACGTTCTGGAAGAAAGGCAAATAATATGTGAGAACCATCAAGCGGGCTAACAGGAATTAGGTTGTAAATAGCAAGTACAATATTAGTGACGCATATAACCAAAAGAAAACTGCCTGTACCTTGTGGAATCTGGTCACCAAAAAATCTTAAAGTAAGTCCTGATATAACAGCAATAATCATATTCGAAAAAGGACCCGCAAAAGAAACAATTACATGTCCCCATTTACCAAATTTTAAATTATACGGGTTTACTGGAACCGGTTTTGCCCACCCAAACATAAGACCCCCTGGAAGCAATGCACACATTAAAGGCACGATGACCGAACCTATAATATCAATATGTTTAATAGGATTTAGTGTTAGCCTACCTGCATATTTTGCAGTTGGATCACCTAGTGCAAGAGCTGCTAATCCATGAGAAACCTCATGGATAACAACTGAAAGTATTAAGGCTACAAGAAAAAATACAGTAGACATATTGATTTAAATTAAGAATATGATAGCATGTGAATCCTATATGACGAAAGTTTGCCCCATCACTAAAAAAGGTTCTATCCGCGCAGGCGGTTATTCAAACCGAACTCGAGCAACACAGTTTAATCCAACTGGTATTGTTCGAAAGTATCCTAATTTACAAAAAAAGAAAGTTTACGTACCTGAATTGAAAAAATTCGTAACAATTACAGTTTCCGCACGAGGAATCAAGACTATTCAAAAGAATGGTGCTTTTGCTACACTGAAAAAGGCTGGTTTAATCTAGTTTCGAAATCAGGTTTGCTTTCGAAAGAATCTGCAGGTCTGGAAGAAATATAAAATTCCAGAATCAAAAAAGGCGGCGTTGGGAATTCTCCCTACGCCGCCTTTTGCAACCTATCAAATGCTGGAATCAATCAGAGTTTGCCCTGTACCAATTCATCATGGCAATCCATATCTGACGACGAACCAAAGCGATCCGGGGTTCCTTCTGTTTTCCGAGAATGGCATTACTGAGGACGACCATTCCCATCGAGGTTGAAGGATCCGGAAGATCATCATGATGCAGGTCAGCAAAATACCCACATCCTGTAAAACCACCGTATGCAGATACGCCTTGGACCATACCTCTATATCGCCTTGTATAATCAAATGGTGTTAGCATATCTGATCCACCAACCGAGAAACGTGGCTCAGACTTCGACAAACTTCCTGGAGTGTCACCAGCGGCCAACCCTCTCGGAACACCGGCTACTCCATTTACAGACAGGAGAAACGGCAGATCAGGTCCAAACAAGCGTCTTCCCGTGCTAGGATCAATTCCACCGTTTAAGAGAATTCTAACAATCCAAGATATCATCGTGGCATTTGCAAACAATCCTGCAACACCACATGTTGTTACTGGATCGCCGCTTGCAATCTGATTTGTTAGACCGTCGTGCGCAGTAGTTGAATGATCACTGTCTGCTGTCGGAGCAACCCGAAGGACGTTATCTGAACAGATTTCATGAAACCAGTATCCTTCTGCTTCAATTGGTCGATCCCTGAACAGACTTCGGAAGGCGCTTGGTAGATCCTTTCCACCAATTCTTTTTACAATCTCACCCAGGATGACTGCACAGAAATTGCCATAGCGGAAACAATGCCGGACTTCCGACATCATGATCGTCCTTACAGTTTCAATTCCTCTAGTTTGCTTCCAACCCGCTGGCAGATCAAGAATGATCGAGTGCGTGAGAAGTTGCGAAATCGTAACCTCGCCCAAACTCCTAGAACATTCACCGCTACCGAAAATCTCCTTGACCTTTGTTGTCAGTTTCAATTTCTCCAAATACACCAGATGATGAATGATCAAGTTAATGATCAACTTGGTAATAGAAGCCACGTCAAAAATTGTTGAACTCGTGATAATGGCACTATTTCTTGAGTAGTCCTGTTGACCGACGCAAATAGACAAATTAGTTTCCAAACTTCCATTCCTAGCAGGGAGCAAAAGTTGAGCCTCTGCACCTGGAAAAATTTTCTGCTTACGTGCTTTATCCATAATATTCCTGACCCTTACTACAAGCTGATCGATTCCAAATTTTGATTTTAAAGGACTCATGTGTCCCTCCTTTCTGGTCTTTTTCAGACCGGTTTTTTGTTACACAATTCGGCAAGTACTTTAACAGAGAAATACAATTGTTTCAATCGTATGTCAAACACCTTAAGAAAGTTAGTTAATATTGCTTAAAATCAAAAGACAATAGTTCCAATTTCATCAGTTCTTAAAATTTTTACATTTTCTTTTTCTAAAGTTTCAATTGTCTCCTTATGCGGATGTCCGTACCGATTATTTAATCCAGCGGAGATTATTGCGTAGGTTGGAGAAACTTTTTCTAAAAAAATCGGATCAGTTGATGTGCGTGACCCGTGATGTCCAACTTTTAAAATATCTGAATTCAAATCATCTCCTGCTAAAACCAATTTTAACTCAACCGATTTAGGAGCATCACCTGTTAATAAAAAAGTTGTTGTTCCGATGTGAGCCCTCGCAACAATTGAAAATAAATTTGTATCTTTGTCTGAAGTCATTTTCATTTGTCGTGGTGGGTACAAAATATCAATCTTGTCTGAAATATTTTTTTCGTCCACTTTTAAATTATTATTTTTATAATAAATATTATTTTCAAAATTAATTCGTGCACCACGATCTATTGTTGAAGTAGCAACGCCTGCTCGATCAACTGAATTAAACAAAAAATTTTCAACTGCCTTCGTTGTGTGAAGATGTGAAAATAAAAACCTTCCCACTGAAAAGTTTTGTACTATTTTTGTAAAGCCTCCGATGTGATCAATATCAGCATGAGTTCCAATTGCAAGATCAATTCTGCGATCAAACCAAGGTAAAATTTTTCTTATTTCATCTACTGATTTTCCATCAGTATTTCCTGCATCGATTAGCACCCGATTACCACTGTTTGAAATTATTAAAATTGAATCACCTTGACCAACATCTAGAAAATATACTTTTCCATTTATTTCCTTTATCGAATTTAAGGATTGATATAAAGAGCCAATAAAAATTAGACTTGCCATTGAATATATCATCACAAAAACGACCACCTTATCGTGGTATAATATTTCAGTAACCTTACCCATTAATAACTTTAATCGATACATATATATGACATACACTGAAAGAAAATTCACCCTAGGAGATTTAACAGGAATCTCGGCTAAAACAATTGAAGAACACCTGAAGCTTTATTCAGGTTACGTAAAAAATACAAATCTCATTTTAGATAGTATTGCGAGCATGTCGTCAGATGCAGATAAAAATGCCTTGGCAATTTCTGAAGCTCAACGACGATTTGGTTTTGAATTTGATGGAATGAGAAATCACGAATATTATTTCGAACAATTTGAAGGCGGTGCAAAACAACTATCAGCAGATAGCGAACTTGGAAAAACAATTGCGACTGAATGGGGATCATTTGATGCATGGATGGCAAGATTCAAAACACTTGCAATGACAAGAGGTGTTGGATGGGCAATTCTTTATAAAGACGAGACAAACGGACGCCTTTTAAACAGTTGGGTTGAAGAGCAACATTTAGGACATTTAACTGGCCTAAAAGTCATCCTTGCATTAGACATGTGGGAACACTCTTACATGCTCGACTATGTAGCATCTGAAAAGAAAAAATATGTTGAAGCTTTCTTCGCAAACCTGAATGGTTCAGTAGTAGAAAGCCGTTTCTAGGTTACAGAATATGCGTTTCACAATCGAAACATAAAATAAAAATAGTGCGGTCGGAAAGAATGCGAATGTTACTACAAATGTTACACGAGACTAGTTATCAACAGTTTCATGACGTTTAAAGAACATTCGTATTTCTTTTTGTTTGTTTTTCTGCAAAAATTTTCGGTTGAAAAATTGGTACAAAACAAAAAGGAAAAAATAACACAAAAGTGTTTGATACCAACTCCATGTTGTAAATTCAAATGCTGAAAATGAAAGACTTGCGCATACATGAACTATCCACAATTCATATGAAAGTAAAATGAATGAAACAAATGCAATCCCACTCGCCAAAAATCCTGCGACACAACTGAGGAACACGGACAACGCTACAAATAACATAGTGTAGGGTATGAAAGGGAGTACAACAATATTTGTAAAAAGAGCAATGACAGAAACAATCCCGGAAAGATGCATGATGAGAGGGGTCACTGCGATTTGTGTAGAAAGTGTAGCAGAGATAGTTTCTTTAATTCCAAATCTTTCCGACAAAAAAGACAGGCAATTGGAAATTTTGTCCGATAAAATAATAAGACCAAATGTTGCCATAAAGCTCATTTGAAAAGAGGGGTCAAAAAATAAAAGTAACGGATTAAAGACAAGCATTATAAGTCCGGCAACAAACAAACCTTTTAGTGGATCATATGCAAGTTGCATGGTCTTTCCATAAATTGCAATTGCGTTCATAAAAAGTGATCTCATAACTGATGCACCACCACCAACCATCAAACAAAAACATGTCATAAAAAACATGCCGATCACAAACCGAACAATTGGTGGTAAAAATCTAAGGAACGACATCACCACAACCGCAACAATGCTGACATTGAAACCTGACAAAACCACGATATGAATAAGGCCTACTCTTTTGAATTCGTTTTGTAAATTTGTATCGAGTGACCCCTTCCCTGTCAAAATTAAACCTGCACCTAAAAAAGATTGAGGCTGCGGCAAAAGAAAATTTATTTTTTGGATGAATACATTTTTTATATTTATTAATGTAAGTTTAAAATTAGATGGTGGATTGTTACTCAGAAATTCAATTTTTGGATTTTTTATTTGATAAAAAACTTTACTGACTCGCATGTAATCACCAAACGACGAAGTTTGATCGCCATCAGAAATATTTAAAAGTTTTCCTTCGACTTTTAAATTGTCTCCATACTTTAGTGGTTGAAAATTTTTAACACTTATCTGGACCAAGTGTGTTCCTTCAATTTTTGCAATAAATCTTTGAGTATCCTTAATTGAATCTGGTTCTTCAATAATTTGGGCCGATAGAGTGATATTTTTATTTGAAATTTTTCTCAAATATTGATCATCGTGTGACCACATGAAAAATCGAATTGCAATAATTGCAAGCAATATTAAAAAAATTATCCATTTGGATCTTTTCACCCAAAAATTGTAAAAGACGGTAGTGAAGAAAAAATGAATCTTTATGAAATTTTCTTGAACTCTGAAACAATATTTACTTCGTCAGTTTTAGAAATAGATTTTTTATATAACGCACCTTTTGTCTTATGCACACGATTTTTGCATTCGTCCCATGTTTGATCAATATGTATCTTTCCATCCACTTTGCTGACATATGAATACGCTACTGCTTTTTTATTTTTATTTGAACTCTTTTTTAATGTTGTAACTTTAATATTTAAAATTTCTTCTGCCCCATTGTATTCAGCTAAAAATCCGCTGTATAAATTTGGCTTCTTTCCATCTGCATATGACGTTGCGATTTCATCACACCTTTCGTTTCCAAAAATCTCGCTATGCCCTTTTAATAAGGTCCATTTGATTTCTTTACCATTAATAACAGCGTCCATCTCTTGCCACAGATCTATATTTTTAACTTCTTCTTTTGTCGAGCTGATCCAATTTTTTGATTTCCATCCATGAATCCATTTTGTAGAACCATTTAAAACATATGCCGAATCCAGGCGGATCTCATATTTAGGAGCAACGTTCTTTGAGTAATAATCATCAAAAAACTTCAAACCTTCAATTACAGCCTTCAATTCCATTCTGTTATTAGTTGTTAAATCCTCTCTCCCACCCCTTTCATCAATTCGCATTTCGTCAGCATCGTTTGGATATATAGCAACGAAACCATAACCTCCAGGTCCTGGGTTTCCGCGGGATGATCCATCTGTATAGATGATTATTTCTTTCATATTTTTATAAGTATACTAAATTGCCTGCTGAAGTCGCTCTTTTGATTCGTGCATTTCCATGTTTTGACTGTATCTTACCCCCACCCCCTTGAGACAATACAACATGCATGTGACCATATCCACCAGCGCTTTATCACGAAATTCAACAGCTACTTCATTTTTCCAGTTTATAAAATATGCTGATCCACCAAATATATATAGTTCTGATTCAAAATCACCAAAACCATCAGGTATACAGACGTAATCCTCCAAGCGACCAATAAAACTATCGAAAATTTTGGAGGCTTTATCCTTTCCGACTTCGGATACTATCCCATGTACTGATTTTTTGTGTACAACCGCCTCAACAATAAACTTCCGCTCTTTTATTAAATTATCGATTCGCAACCATTCATTAGTATCGATTGCCCTTAGGGCACAACGAAGTGACTTATCTGGCTGATAGCCGAGTAGCCGAGAATTCTTTGGTAATTGATGTAATCTATCGAATAATTTAAATATTTCCTTTTTACCGTTGAATACATGTGCCGAGGTACTGTTTTTTGTAGAGAGTGAAGACCACACTTGTTCTAGATTTGATTTCCACTGTACGTGCTTATGGCCTTGGCCGACACTACATATAAGTTGTCTCCGTTGAAGTTTTTTCAGCATATATGTCAGCGTGCTATTTGAGATTTTTGTGGTCTGGCTTATAAAAGAGGCATTTTTTGGCACGGTATCAAGTGTATTCATAACCCTCCTTTCTGCAGGATTTAGACCTAATATTGAATACATAGTTTTCTGGTTCATTAAGGGACAGTATAGTATTCTACGAAAAATTCGTCAAATATTATTTTTGTTTTATGTCAATGAATGCAACGTTAAATGCCGGTTTCTTCCCTATGAATTAGCATTCAGATGGAATTACCTTACTGCCTTCCCTATACTGAAGCCAATTATATATAACTTAAATATTATGAAAAAGACCAAAGTAGCCATACTGGCAATCGCAATTGTTATGATTGCGTATCTCATTTTCTCAAACCAGTCTTCGAGAAATACTACATCCCACTCAATAAAGGTCGGGGTAATAGCCCCTATGTCTTCCGATTATGGATTTCTTGGAGAGTCATTCAAAAACTCGATTCTTTTAGCGATCGGTAATGACCCAAAAATCCAGGTAGTTTTTGAAGATGATAAATTCGATGCAAAAACTGGTTTATCTGCATACCAAAAATTAACTAGCATAGATCATGTCGATATATTGATTGTTGAAGACAGTCCTACACTTGATGCGATTACACCATTGGTCCATCAGAGCAATATTCCAACAATCTTGGCTTTTGAGGCCAAGGAGCATACGAAAGACTCAATTTTCCAAATGATACCTTTCAGTTACCCACTCTTTTCTGAGCTAGGAAAATTCGCATCTGAAAAATACAACAAAATTGCCCTTGTATACAGTAATGCAAGTGATGTTTTAGTTACAGATGCTGACTACTTTAAACAAGGGGTACCAACTGGTGCACTTGTAAATGAAACGAAGGTCACTAATTCATCTGACTTCCGATCCGAGGTTACGAAAATACTTGCGTCGAATCCTGATGCAGTAACCAACATACTTACGATGGCAGATGGGATTAAGTTCATCAAAGAACTCAATGCTCAAAAAGGTAACCGTAAAGTGTCATTGATTTGTGATGCAAACACCGAATTTGTAATTGGAGATTATATAAAAGCCCTAGGTACATCGACATTCGATGGCTGCATATCCACCAACTTGCCGAATATGACAAGCGAATCGTTCAAGTCTGACTACAAGGCAAAGTTTGGTTCTGATCCGGTCATTGGTGCTGACTGGGGATATGATGCAATATCGATAGTAAAAAATATAATGGATTTACCCAAGGATAAATGGGTTGAAAAAATACAATCGTCCTCATTCGCAGGAATCTCCGGAAAAGTAAGTTTTGACGAAAACGGTACAAGATACCCAGCGGCAGAAAGACATGAATTCAAGGATGGGAAATTTGTAAAGATTCAGTAAAAGTTTTTACGATTTGATAATATCAACAATTCTAAGTCGCAACTCTGGTCGGCCTTTAAAATTCGACTTCTCAATTGTTGCAATCATGTCTATTATGTCATTCACTGCCAACTGGTATGTTGGATTCTCAGCATTAAAAAAACTAATTGCAGGCAATATCGCGCCATTATTATCTCCCACTCTCACTTCTACATGCTCTCCGGCTTTTCCAAATTTCTTGTATCCAACGACTGTTGCTTTTTGTAACATAAATAGCGGTTTTGAATTTTTCTCCCCAAATGGTGCCATCTTGGATATACTATCCCAAAATTTCCAATTAATGTCAGAAACATTTAGTAGACTATCGACGTCAATCGTAGCATCTATGTCGCTCTGGGAAACCTTTTTAAGAGCATTTATCAAATGTTCCAAGATCAAATGAATATGATCATCATTAACAGCAAAACCCCCAGACATTGCGTGTCCGCCTGCTTCTTTAAAAACCCCTTCTTGGACAGCACTCATCAAATCCACTAAATGATACGAACCGTTTGATCTGCATGATCCTTTAATTACACCTTCCTCATCGCGCCCCCACACAAAAGCAGGTTTGTTGTAATCGCGCATTAGACTATTTGCAACAAGGCCAAGTAATGCGGGTTTCCAATTTGGATTACCTACTACTATAAGTGGTGCAGATTTAAAATCCTCTTCTTTGTGATTTTTTTTAATTTCTTTTGATATAAGTGCAACTTGAACCTTACGATCGCTATTTATATCTGTCAGTACTTTGCACAATGATCGGGCTTTAGTAACATCATCAGTAGATAGAAGTTCAAACGCAAGAACAGGATCTGCCATTCTAGACGCTGCATTAATCCTTGGTGTTACTAGAAATTGAATATCGTCTTCAGAAACTGTTTTTGAATCTAGTTTGAGTGAAAGAAATAATTGTTGAAGCCCTACTCTCATATTTTTTCTCATTACCCTTAATCCATAGGAGGCCAGAATTCTATTCTCGCCAATTAATGGCACCATATCTGACAAGGTAGCTAGACCCACCATATCAAGCGACCATTTCTCCATTCCATCTTTTATTTCAAATTTTTTATACAACGCCTGAATTAATTTATAGACCACACCCGATCCACACAAAATCTTTTCAGGATAAGTACAACCTGACTGTTGCGGATCCAAAATAGCATATGCCTCAGGAAGTTTTTCATGTGGTAAATGATGATCTGTAATAATCACCTGCATTCCTAAGGAATTTGCATGCGAAACTTCATCAACATCAGCAATTCCACAATCCGCAGTAATCAACAATTTTGCACCTTGTGACGCGATTTTTTCCACTGCGTCACTATTTAAACCAAAACCTTCCTTATGGCGATGCGGAATATAGAACATAACATTCTCATATGAAATCTTTTTAAAGAAATCGTGAAAAACCACTCCGGCTGGAATTCCATCAGCATCGTAATCAGTATAGATACAAATCTTTTCTTTGTTTTTTACTACTTCAAATATCCTGTCTACTACTTTTTCCATATCTTTCATCAAATATGGATCATATGTCCCCTTATCATAATCTGGGTTTAAAAATGCTTCTTTTTCTTCATTTGTTTTAATACCTCTGTAAAAAAGGAGATGATCTATCAAGTTTCCCTCTGCTATATCTCGAATGCGGTATTTTGACACTGTCTTGTCCTTTTGCTTTTTCATTTCCTTTTCCATTTCGCAATTTTAGCATAGAATACCCACATGAATTCAACAGACCACAAAGATTTAAAAAATGGTGAGGACGAAACAGAGAATTGTATATTTTGTAAGATTGTTGCTGGGGAAATACCTGCGGAGAAGGTTTACGAGGATTCCGAGGTTTTAGGGTTTTTGACACTAAGCCCAAATAATAAAGGTCATGTTCTGGTTATTCCGAAAGATCACATTGAAAATATATACGGTTTTTCTGATGAGTTGGCGTGTCGTATTATTTTAGCTACAAAAAAAATCGCCATTGCAGTAAAAAACGGATTAGATGCGGATGGGGTAAATATAATAATGAACAATGAAGAGGCTGCTGGCCAAGTTGTCTTTCACTCTCATACCCATATCGTCCCTCGTTTTAATAATGATGGCCTGCATACCAACTTACCAATAAAAGAATACCTCGCTGGTGAGATGTCAGAATTTGGTGAAAAAATAAAAAAAGAAGTTCTTTAAAAATTTATTTTAAAGCATCAATTCCTACCAATGTTTCTTCCTGCAAAAATTCAAGCATTGCTCCTCCGCCTGATGAAATAAAAACATGGGGGTTATCTACATGAAGCGATTCAATTGCGGCAACAGTATCCCCTCCACCTACAGCACTTTGGGCATTTGATCCAGTAATTAGATTTGCGAATTTTATAGTCTGATCTTTAAAACCTTTTTCGTATAAACCCATTGGACCATTCCATAGGATAAATTTAGCACTTTTAATTTTGTCTGCGAAAGAATCAATTGAAGCCGGTCCAACATCTACAATCATTTCTTCTTTGCCAACATTTTTTACGTCACATACTCGTTTACCTTCTGGACCATTTACAACCACATCATTTGGAATAATAATCCGTTGATCAGCTAATATATTTTTCAAGGAGCTTTTTATTGCCTCATCATTACTGGTTGCATCAGAAACGAGAGATTTTCCAACTTCATAACCCTTTAGTGCAAAAACATCATTCATAAGTGCTCCTCCTACGAATATATAGTCTGCGCTATTTGAAAACTTTTCAATCAAGGGTAGTTTTGTTTCAAATTTAGCACCACCTAGTACGAAAATAAATGGATGAGCAGGGTTAAAGAAAACGCTAAGGTTTTCGACTTCTTTCATCAACTGAAAACCTGCATAGTGTGGCAAAATGGCGGGTAGGCCAATTATTGAAGCGTGCGGGCGATGACTTACAGGGAAAGCATCGTTTACATATATATCAGCATAGTCTGCTAATATTTCAGAAAATTTAGGGTCGTTTGCTTTTTCTCCTGGGTTTGATCTTAGGTTTTCAAATAAAATTACATCGCCATCTTCCATTGCTGCTGTAGCAACTGCACCCTCTTCATCAGTAAAGTTTTTTATAAAGACAACTGGAAAATGTTCATTCAATTTTTCTGCAACCGGCAAAAGTGTCGGATTTTCCTTTGTTTCTATATGTGAAATCAAAACCACCCGTGCTCCTTCGCTTCTTAAATATTCAATAGTCGGTAAGGAAACTCGAATTCGCAAATCATCTAAAATTTTTCCTCCGTCGATAGGAACATTATAATCAACTCGCACCATCACTCTCTTTCCTTTTAAAACGCCTGCTTCACGGATTGATTTCATATTTTATTTAAATTATTTTTATTTTCTTTTTGGAACTTTTGTTTTTCCCGCATTTCGAGACTGATTTTTTGACATTTTTTTCATTTCCTTAATTGCAGATTCAATTGCTGAAAATATGCCTTCAAAAGATTTTGCCTCCCAACTTGCCCGTCCTGGCAAGAATCCGCTGACACCCCCATTTAAGTACAAGTCCTGGGCATTTTCTGGAGTTACAGATCCGCCATAAATAATTCTAACGAGGTCACCTGCTATTCCAAATACTTCTTTCAAATATTTGTGGATGAAAATTGCCATCTGGTGTAGATCGTGCGAAGTAATAGCAACATTATCTGTTCGTCCAATAGCCCAAACTGGTTCGTATGCAATAATGACCTTGTGAATTTCTTGCTTAGAGATTCGTCCTAGACCTTTTTTAATTTGGGATTTGATTATTTCTAAATATTCACCGTTTTCATCACGCTCAGTTTCCCCTATACAAACAATTGCTGTCATTCCACATTTTACTATTTCTGCTGTTTTTTCTGCGACAGCTTCGTCTGTTTCACCAAGAGCCCGTCTTTCAGAATGTCCAACAATCGAAAATTTGGCCCCTGATGATTTAACCATCATTGCTGAAATCTCTCCAGTTTTAGATCCAGTAGTCCAAAAAGAAACGTTTTGAGCACCAATATTTAAAACTTTATCTTTCTTAAGGATGTTAAGTGGTGCTATGAAAGAAGCCGGGGGACAGACGACCACATCTACCAAATTTTTATATTTAACACACGCCTTGTATGTTGAAAGGTATCTTTGTTTGGCTTCTTCTAATGTATTCGGTGTTAACTTCCAATTGCCAACAACTAGCGGTTTTAAAGGCTTTTTCATCATATAATATATTTGTTTGACCCCTATTGTACTTTACTGAGAGACTTCCTGCCAACTATCAATTGACCACAAGGTCGAAGTGGCTCCTGTTGATCCAAGTGAGAAGTACTGCAGCTTGTTGTCATATACAACATTTGCGTTATTCGAGAGAGTGGTGCCCAGTGCAGAGATAGATTTTGCATTGGCGTTGTTATTAAGCTTAACAATCCCGTTTGGAGCAAGTAATGCTCCTGCTGTTGCGTTGTTATCTAAAATAATACTACCAGCTGGGCAACTTGCCGTTGTACACCTAGAAGTCAGGAGCAAAAAGCTATTTGCATTACCTGAACCAGATACTACCCCGTTATTATTGATATTAATGGTTCCATCAACAAGAACTACGAAATCCTTTGCACCCATACTTGGGTCAATTTGTAGTGTAGCGTTATTTGATAAAGTTAAATTACCAGTAATCCAAAGGTTTCCAGTTATATTAACCTGCGAGTTATTATCAATCCCCAAATTACCGACAATTTTAGTGTTACCTAAAGTCTTTGAAGAACCAGACGAAACTGTGATACTTCCAGTTGTACTTCCTGAAACTGCTGATGATTCCCAAGATGAATAATCACTACTGCTCACGACTGCGTTTGAAAGAGTGGGGTCTGGTCGTGAAGTGTCACATGTGCTTGGAGTTGTCCCTGCAGAGTTTTGACAATACGTTATTCCTGAACCACCATTTGAATTATAGATTTCACGAGCCCAGAGGAAATATGGACTACCCGAGATTGTTACATTACTGATATTACTGATATTACCGTTATAGTATAAAGAGAAAATTATATCGCCGCCGACACTACTTGGAGTTGCCCACGTTCCTCCGTTTGTCGAACTGTAAGTCCCAGTTTTAACAACACCGTTTGCATATGAAGCAGTAGTAGACGAAACCGTTTCCGCAAGTAAATAAGCTGTTGAACTATTTTGTGTAGGCATATCAATTACAATCCAATAAGTGACACCCGGGGTTAAATTAATTGTTGTATTCAAAGGTAAATATGGATCCCCAAACGCAGAGGTTGATATTGAACCACTAGGAAATGTAGAACTGGCATACACGGTTGCTCCCGGATGACCACTTGAATCATTTGTAATCTTTATTGTTGCCCCGCTCCAACTTGTTGAAGTTTTTTGAAGAGAAAGACTAACAGCATTTATAGGTTGTGCACTAGATATTTGGAAGCTTTGCGCAATACTTGGTGTTGCCGGAGTCTTTGTCCAAAACTTTATAGAACTCATTCCAGGTGAAGTGCTCGCAACAGTAAACGATTCAACAGTTGTTGGATTAATAAGGTTAGCTGCAATAACTGAACCATTGCTGACATTTATTCCTGAGATACTGCCATTTACATAAACATCCCCTGTGATATTGGAATTACTTGCACCTGTTATTGAACTCGTTCCAACTTGCACTGCATATAGTAATGACACTTCACGAGGTCTAGTAAAAACTGTCTTGGTTAAACGCTGGTAAGTACCAGATAAACCTGTTGAGGTAACTGTTTCTGTATCTGTCCCATCAATAATAACAGCACTTGAGGTTGCACCCGAAATTCCTAACACCAGGCTTGCTGGTATAGTTTTTCCTTTATTTAATCTATAAAATATTTCTTCATTTCCAACCTCAGCTGTGGCATACGAACGCCTAGAAGTTTCTAGATCCCCACTTACTTTTATTTCATTTGCAACCACAGGTCGGGCGACAGTTCGACCCGGTCCTCGTTCTGCAATAACACGGTCAATACATCGCGCGGCAATTCGCCATCGGTGATGGCACCGACCGCCAGTT
>JAYUFM010000040.1:0-2093 GCA_043738715.1 bacterium
CTTGTAGACATTGGTGAAGCGGTTGGAACAATTGCTGCACAAGCGATTGGTGAACCGGGAACACAGTTGACTATGCGTACGTTCCACGCCGGAGGAGTAGCGACAACAGGTGGTGACATCGTATCGGGTCTTCCTCGAGTAGAAGAAGTATTCGAAAAACGTTATCCAAAGAATCCTGCGGTGATCTCTCATGTTGACGGTATGATTTCAGACTTTAAAGACATGGGTAAGGAAAAACTAATTAAGGTTGTTCCTGATGTTCCTACAAAGAACAAGAAGGGTGGTAGTGAAGTTGAACATTCTTTCCATCACATCCGAGTGCCTATCGTAAAAGTTGGTCAGCATGTTTCAAAGGGTGATTTCCTAACTGACGGTACAGCTGATATTGATGAATTGTTCAAATATGCTGGAAAGGATAAGACTCAGGAATATATCATTAATGAAGTTAAAAAGTTGTACGAATTACAGGGAGAAAACACTTCACGAAAACATATTGAAGTAATTGTGAGACAAATGTTCTCTCGTCTTGAAGTAACTCAGGCTGGAAACACTGAATTCTCTGTCGGAGATATCGTAGAATCTACAGAAATCGAAGATGCAAATGTAAAGATGAAGTCAGCCGGCGGAATCGAAGCAAAGGCAGTTCCGGTGGTGATGGGTATTACAGAAACTTCTCTTACACGACGAAGTGTATTGTCAGCGGCTTCTTTCCAACACACAAACCGAATCTTGGTTGCAGCATCATTGTCTGCTAGACCTGATCCTTTGTACGGTATTATGGAAAACGTAATTATCGGAAGATTGATCCCAGCTGGTACAGGATTCAAGGGTAGTAAGAAAAACATCGCTATTCAGAAATTGAAAAATGATGCAATCGAACTTGAAGAATCAGCAAACAGAGCAGTGATGAGTGTTGAATAAAACACAAAAAATGATCATAATCTGATCAACAAAAAAACGAGGCAGAGATGTCTCGTTTTTTTGTTGTGGATAATTTATCTATGAATTATCCACCATATTTATAGTTTAATTATATATGAACAGTGATACAATTAAATCAAACATAACATTTAATAAATAAAAGATTAAAATGCTCAATAAAAAATTCTACTTATCAGTAATTCTCTCGCTGTTTTTTTTGCCAGTTTTGTCCAATGCCGCTGGAACATCTAGTTCAGATAGTGCAAAAATGGATACTTCGAATTTTCCATCAATTGATAATGTAGTACCTGTACCTCCAAATACACCTCCACCAGGAATCGACATTAATGCCGATGCAATAAAGTTAGGCAGCAGTATAAATTCTGCACAAGGACTAAATCCTGCAAGTTCAACTAAACCGGTTGTACTAAGCACGTCACCTGTGTTTATCAATAAAATCACTTTAGACCAAAATGATTACAAAGCAGGTAACACAGTTACTGGTAAAATAGAATTTACAAATAATTCTCAAATAGATCAAGATGACGTTTACTTAGATGTTTCTTTGGCAGGAGACTTTGGAACAAGTTCAGGAAAATTAGGTATTCCAAATATTATTTATGATACGAAAACTTTTGGTCCATATAACATTTTAAATGCAACAAAGGATCCTATTGAATTTTCATACAAGTTGCCCAATTCATTTGGAGGTAAAAATTTAGGAATAGTTGTGATGGCAAGATTCAAAACAGGTCTTATTTTTAGTAGTAAGATCAATTACCCAATAAGTATTTCTGGTGGTACAACTCTTCTAGATGCAAAGGATGCATTTATTAGTGTCGATGATGCACAATTTCCAATCGGTAGTGGCCCTACAATTCATTCAACTTCAACGGCGTTTGTTCAAATCAAGGTTCACAATACTACGAAAGAAAAAGTCACGATTACTCCTAATGTCGAAATATATAGTCGAGTAATCGGTGGAGATCAAGTTTTAAAATATAGTGAAAAAGCCACAGATATAGAGGCAAATCTAGATTCTGATTTTAATATAAAAATAGATCAAAACAAGCTTAAGCCAGGTGTATACATGGGGAAATTAGTTTTCATGGACAGTTCAGGTAATCAGAGACTGCCAGATATGCTTTACCGATTTATTATCGGTGGTCCGA
>JAYUFM010000041.1:0-5809 GCA_043738715.1 bacterium
TGTAAATCCTGATGATATAGTGAAATTGTACGGAGCTGATAGCCTCCGTGTATACGAAATGTTTATGGGTCCATTTGAACAGGCTATTTCGTGGAGCACTGACAACATGCTTGGGTCACGGAGGTTTGTTGAGAGGGTATGGAGATTAAAACAAAAGGTGAGTCAAATTTTAAATAAAAAAGGTGTCGTTTTGGTAAAAAAAGAAACAGAACAGCTGCTGCATAAAACCATTAAAAAGGTTGGTGAGGATATTCAAAATTTTTCTCATAATACGGCCATTTCTGCATTGATGATCTTACTTAATGCTTTGGAAAGTGAGGTTTCAATTGATACTACAACATACGAAACACTATTAATTTTATTGGCACCATTTACACCTCATGTAGCCGACGAAATTTGGGCGCAATTAGGACACAATAAGAGCATACATTTAGAGTCATGGCCAGTCTTTGATGTAACCAAATTAATTAGTGATACCTTCAAAATAATGATTCAAATAAATGGTAAATTACGTGCATCTTTAGAGACTAATAATGCCGAAGAAGCCTTTGTTATCAACGCGTCAAGGGAAAAACCTGAAATTCAGAAACATTTGGAAGGCAAGGAAATTTTGAAAACTATTTACGTAAAAAATAGGCTTGTCAATTTTGTAGTCAAGGGGTAACTTGACGGTATTCATCATTTATGCTAAAACTAATGGCAATTACACGCAAAATATTATAAAACATGGCAATAGCAAACCTTCCATTTAAACCAAAACAGGTCACAAAGAAGCTTCTTTCGTCACTTCACGAAAGAGCTCGATTAGTGATCACAAAACGTTACGGGCTTGATAAAAATGCTGACAGAATGACACTTGAAGGTATCGGGCAAGACTACAACATCACCCGAGAACGTGTTCGTCAGATTGAAAATGCTGCTATTGCTAATATTCGTAAGTCTAGTCAATTTAAAGAAGAGATGAATACTTTCTTATCTCTTGAAACAATTATTCGTGACTTAGGATCTTTGGTTTCTGAAGAAGATTTACTAAATCATCTTGCGAAGGACGCTTCAGCAAAAAATCATATACATTTTTTGTTAACTGTTGGAACTACTTTCAAAAAGGAAAAAGAAGACGAAGAATTTAAACACCGATGGCACGTAGATCCTGAATTGACTAAAAAAATTCACGATGCTCTTCGAAAACTTTACAAATCACTTTCAAATGATGATTTAGTACCCGAATCTGAAATGATCCAAATGTTTTTCGATAATTTGAAAGACATAAATGACAAGTATAAGAGCGAAGAAGTCGCCAAAAGATGGTTACGAATTTCAAAACACATTGATAAAAACCCACTTGGTGAATGGGGTAAGGCAAGCTCTCCAAATGTCAGAACTAAAGGTATTCGAGATTTCGCTTTTCTAGCTATGCGAAAACATGGTTCCCCAATACATTTCAGAGACATTGCAAAGCTTATTGAAAAACTTTTCAATAAAAAAGCTCACATTGCAACTACTCATAATGAATTAATCAAAGACAAACGATTCGTTCTTGTTGGACGAGGTTTATATGCTCTTGCAGAATGGGGATACCTAAGTGGAGTTGTAAAGGATGTCATTAAAAAAGTTTTGACAAAACACGGCCCAATGCCAAAAGACGAGATCATCCAGAAAGTACTCAAGGAAAGATTTGTAAAAGAAAACACAATTTTAGTCAATTTACAGAATAATAAGTTTTTCAAGAAAGATGGCGAAGGACGATATCACTTGGTAGATTTCAGCAACATAAAATAATCTCTAAAAAATTAAAAAACACCATAACCTACAAAGTTATGGTGTTTTTTAATTAAATAATATTTTACAGTAAACTTTCTTCACTTTGTAATCAAAGTAGGTTAAAATGTAACCAATGTATCTTGATTTTCTAAAATCATCTTTTGGGCCGATTTACACCATTGTGTATTTTATTGCTATTTTATTTATCCCTTTTATTATTATCAAAAAATTCATCGAGTCTTGGACAAAATATTTGAAATCAAAGTTCTTTGCAGAACAGACATACACGGTTCTAGAAATAAGAATTCCAAAAAATAATACAAAGTCTCCTGTTGCCATGGAGGTTGTCTTTAATTCATTGTATCAAGGAGGAAAAGACTACGAATTTATGAAGAAATACTGGACTGGAGAGGTTCGTCCTTGGTTCTCTCTAGAAATTGCTTCAATAGAAGGTTCGGTTCATTTCTTTATTTGGACAAAGACTAAATACAAAGACTTGCTGGAAAACCAATTGTATTCACAGTATCCTGAAATAGAAATCAACGATGTTGGGGCAGGTGATTATACTCATCAAGTTGATTTTGATATAGAAAATTATGAATACTGGGGAACTGAATTAAAAAAGAAAGAGGAATCCCATGTTCCGATTAAAACCTATACTGCTTATAAATTGCAAGACAACCCCGATGACGAGTTCAAAATTGACCCTATTACACCAATGATGGAATTTTTAGGATCACTTCAAAAAGGTGAGCAGGTTTGGATTCAAATTTGCGTAAGAGCACATGGAAAGGACGAATGGGATGAGGAGAAGAAAACGTATGTTGACTGGAGACATAAAGCAAGTAAAGATCTCATAAAGCGCACAAAACGTGACATTAAATTTGACGAAAAATCAAATCCAAGTCTTTTTGTTTTAACAAAGGCAGAAAAACAAGCAGCAGACTCAATTGAAGACAACATAACCAAAACTCCATTTGATTGTGGAATACGTGCTATTTATATTGCAAAGCGCAGTGTATACAGAAAGAGTGTACTCGGTGGAATCTTGAATTCGTTTGGACAATTTAACTCTACAAACCTGAACAGTTTTGAAAAAGTGAACGCTATTGATGACAGTCAGCTAAAGTATAAAATCTGGCATCGTAATGGAAAAAAATTAATAGAGGAGAAGAAAGAACTATTTGACCTCTATAGACATCGATCTTTCTTTTATTCAGATTACGTTCCATATGGATACAAATTTGACACTAAACCTTCTGTATTCAGTGCAGAAGAGTTGGCGACTATTTACCATTTTCCTGGTATTGTTTCAGCTACACCTACAGTTTCTCGTGTCAATGCAAAGAAGGCAGAACCACCATCAGACTTGCCAATTTAAAAATACAAAACACTTTTACATTCCATGTTTAAACTTAAAAAACACATACTGGTTATTTATGCAATCCTTTCTGGCATGATAATTTTATTAATTGGTTTTTCAGCCAAGGTTTTTATACCTGTTGAAATAAATAGAACAGGTCAAGTTATTGTTAAAATTGAACGAGGACAAAGTTTGATAAGTATTGCGAAGGAGTTGGAAAATGAAAAAATTATTGACTCACCGTTGTTATTCAGGATTCTTATATCACTTCGATCTAATCAAAACAATATCCCAGCTGGGTTTTATTTATTTTCTGATGGCAAAGATCCATTGAATAAGCCTCGTGTCAGCTTGAACGAAGTGGCTAGAAGACTTGCAAATGGTGAAAATGGTTTTAAACCTCTTAAAATAACTTTTCCGGAGGGTTTAAGTGTGATGGATATTGCAAAAAAAGTTCATACCGAAATTCCTGAAATTGATGCGGCAGAATTTGCTTCGAATGCAAAACAGTTTGAAGGATATATCTTTCCTGACACATACTTAGTTATGCCTTTTGCTACAAGTGGTGAGGTTATAGCACAGATGAAGAACAATTTTGATAAAAAAGTTACATCTAGCACGACTTTGATGGAATCAGCGAAAAATTCTGGTCACACACTTTCAGAAATTATAATTATGGCTTCAATTTTAGAAGGGGAAGTTAGAACCTTTGAAGATAGACGTCTTGTATCTGATTTGTTATGGAGAAGAATAGAAAACGGAATGCCGCTTCAAGTTGACTCGACTTTTGCCTACATAAACCAAAAGACTTCTGCGGAACTAACACTTGATGATCTAAAAATTGATTCTCTATATAATACTTATAAATATAAAGGTTTGCCTCCGACGCCTATTTCAAATCCAGGTTTAGATACAATTATTGCCGCAATTGAACCAGTTCCTAATGACTACGTATTCTTTCTTAATGACAAGGATGGGATCAGTCACTTTTCTAAAACATACAAGGAACATTTAAAGCTTAAAAATCAGTACCTGAGATAGCTTGTTGTTTGTTCGTAGTTGATTATTAAAATCCTTTTTGCCCCCATTAAGATAATGTCGTATAGTGTCAAAATGATACCAAAAACATCAAAAAAGGTGTGGGTCGGAATGTCTGGAGGAGTAGATTCCTCTGTTTCTGCACTGCTTCTAAAAAAACAAGGGTATGATGTAACCGGTGTTTTTATTAAAGTGTGGCAACCAGATGATGTAGAGTGCACATGGAAAGATGAGCGTCGAGACGCCATGAGGATATGTGCGATGTTAGACATACCTTTTTTAACCCTAGATCTTAGTGTTGAATACAAACAACATGTTGTTGATTACATGATCTCTGAATACTCAAAAGGTAGAACACCGAATCCTGACATTATGTGTAATCGACATATTAAATTTGGGGGATTTTTGGATTTAGCTAAAGAAATGGGGATTGATTATGTGGCAACCGGACACTATGCAAATGTAAAAATGACAATGGAGGACCAAAAGGGATCAAACGGTCACGGCAAAAATATATACACCTTATGCGAAGGATTGGACGAAACAAAAGATCAGTCTTATTTTTTATGGACACTGACATCTTGTGACCTATCCAGAATCCTTTTTCCAATAGGTCATTTAAAGAAAACAGAGGTGCGAAAGATTGCTCAAAAAAATAAGTTACCTGTATTTGACAAAAAAGACAGCCAAGGTATTTGCTTTATTGGTCACGTTGATATGAAAGAGTTTCTAAAAAAGAATATCAAAACCCAAGTTGGGACGGTTTTGGACATAAGTGGAAATATATTAGGAGAGCACGAAGGTGCAGTCCTATACACAGTAGGTGAAAGGATTGGTTTTAAATTGTATGACAGGGGTACAAATGACAAACCAATGTATGTTCTTGAAAAGGATATAAATAAAAATACTGTAACGGTAACTGACGAGAATCTTCTATTTAACGATGTTACATTCTCAAGGGACTTGGAAAAAAATGATCACAAATTAGCTCAACTAACAAACAAAAATTGGAATTCATCAAAATCTGAAGGCGTTGTGAAAATAGAAGCTCGAGTTCGATATAGACAGGCCAAACAAGCCTGTACATTTGATATAAAAACAGGACGTATTACTTTTGATAAAAATCAGGTGCTAGCCAGCGGACAGTCTGTAGTCTTGTATACTGGCGAAAAGTGCCTTGGAGGTGGTATTATTAGCTAACTATGCTTAAAGACGTTTTATTAGTGAAGGCAGATGGAACCAAAGAACTGTACGAGCCACATAAACTTAGAAATTCATTAATAAAAGCAGGTGCAGCGGGGCACTCTGCAGATAAAGTATTAAATGACGTCTCTGGTTATATAGAGATTCATTTGAAAAACAAGAGGAAATCCGAAATTTCTGTTTCGGATTTATATCGAACAGCATTTGAATGTCTGAAAAAATATGCCGGTGATGCGGCCCTCAGATATTCACTAAAGAGATCATTATTTGAACTCGGTCCTACAGGTTTTCCTTTTGAAAAATATATTTCTGAAATTTTCAAAGCTCAGGGATATGACACTTTGACAGGACAGATGGTAATGGGTAACTGTGTACCTCATGAAGTCGACCTTGTAGCATGGAATGAAGACAAATTAATTATGGGAGAAGTAAAATATCACAATG
>JAYUFM010000042.1:0-15701 GCA_043738715.1 bacterium
TCAGGAAGTGTTCAACGTGTTGAACGAGGTAATGTTTTTATTGATATGGGACGAGCAGTTGGAATGTTGCCATACGAAGAGCAAATTCCTAATGAGCACTACAATCAAGGTGAACGCCTACGAATGTTACTGGTTCGAGTTGAAGAAACTCCTCGTGGAATCTTTCTTAGACTTTCTCGCTCACATCCAAAGTTCTTGGCTGAACTATTCAAATCAGAAGTACCTGAAATTGCATCTGGATCCGTTGAAATTAAATCAATTGCTCGTGAAGCAGGCGCTAGATCAAAGATTGCAGTTGCTTCTATTGATGCACACATTGACCCTGTTGGATCTATGGTTGGACAAAGAGGTGTTCGTGTAAATACAGTGATGAGTGAATTAGGCGGAGAAAAAATTGATATTATTGAATGGTCAGAAAACCCTTCAGAGTTTATCAAGGAGGCTCTTTCACCTGCAAAAATATTAAATATAACAATCAACGAAACTGAAAAATCAGCAAAAGTTGAAGTTGCACCAGATCAACAGTCTCTTGCTATCGGTAAAGGAGGACAAAATGTTCGCCTAGCCGCAAAATTAACGGGCTGGAGAATCGATATTCAATCAGTTGCAGTTACACCTTCAGAAGAGGTGTCGGCTCCAATAGAAACAGCGACTTCATAATTATTCTCAGATAAAAATTATTTAAATTAACTTCACAAAAATATGTCAATGAATTTATGGCACGATCTTGAAGCGGGATCTAAAGATTCAATCACTACAATTATCGAGATTAATAAGGGTTCGAAAAATAAATACGAAATCGATAAAAAAACTGGATTAATTGCATTGGACCGTGTATTGCACACAGCACAAGATTATCCTTTCGATTATGGTTTTGTTCCTCAGACATTATGGGACGACGGTGATCCTCTAGATGTAGTCTTATTAACGACTTACCCACTATTTCCTGGGTGCCTAGTAAAGGTTCGTCCAGTAGGTGTGATGTGGATGATTGATGGTGGAGACAGCGATGCAAAAATTATTGCCGTTCCCGAAGAAGATCCACGATTTGATCATGTAAAAGATTTAAAAGATGTTAACCCGCATTTCACAAAAGAAATGGAACACTTTTTCTTAACTTATAAACAACTTCAGAAAAAGACTGTAGAAGTTAATGGATTTGATGGTGCAGAAAAAGCAAAAGAGGCTTTTGAGAAAGCAGTGAAACTTTATAAAGATAAATACAGTAAATAATCCTTAGAAAAATATGTCATCATTTAAAATCATAAGCAAAAAACCAGTTGAAAATGCTGATTGTCAGTATGAATTGGTTGTTTCAATCGATCAAAAGGCAGTTGCTGAATTTCGTGAAGAAGCCCTTTCAAACATTTCAGAAGGGTTAAAAATCGATGGTTTCCGTCCAGGTCACGTTCCAGAAAAAGTTGTTACTGAAAAATTCGGAGAAGTTATTGTTTCAGAAGAAGCAGGTAGACTTGCCCTTGAAAAACACTATTCTGACATTATTAAGGAGGCAGATATTGACGCAATTGGAAACCCCGAGGTTGCAATTAATAAAATTGTACCCAATGAAACTTTTGAAGTTAAAATCATCACGAACACTCACCCAGTGGTTAAGTTGGCTGATTATAAAAAGTTGGCCAAAGAAGTCATGAGTAAAAAAGAGGCTGACGTTTCAGCAACAGATAAGGAAATTGAAGAGGCTATAAAAGAATTACAACAGCAGGTTGCCCATACTGATTTCCATCAAGCAAAAGATGCTGAAGGTAAAAATGTAAATGATGCACATGATCATAACCACGGAGACCTTCCCCTACCAGAAGTTAACGAAGATTTCATAAAGAAATTTGGTGATTTCAAAACTGTTGAAGAATTTAAAACTAAGATCAGCGACAGTATTAAATTGCAAAAAGAAAGAAAAGAAAAAGAAAAGAAAAGAATCGAAACGGTTGATGCCATCATCACAAAGAGTGAAATCAAAATGCCGAGAATTTTAGTTGAGAATGAATTGCACCGAATGGAATCAGAAATGACTCATCAAATCGGACAAATGGGACTAAAGGTTGAAGACTATTTGAAACACATCGGAAAAACAAAAGAGGAACTTCGAAAAAGTTGGGATGCTGAAGCAGTGAAACGTGCTGAGACCCAAATTGTTTTGAATGAAATCGCAAACACTGAGACAATTAAACCCGAAGAAGCTGATGTAAACAAAGAAGTTGAACACATCATGAATGAATACAAAGACACTGACAAACTGCGCGCAATGATTTTCGTCGAAACAATGTTAACAAATGAAAAGGTGTGGCAGTGGTTGGAGAATGTAAAATAAATACAGGTAAAAAAATTAAAATACAAAAAAAGGCGATCAGAAGATCGCCTTTTTTGTTATAACTTTAGTATCTCCACTTCCTAGTAGTCTACAAATAAAATGATGCAACCCCAACAATCGCTGCAGTTTCCGCCCTTAAAACATTTTCTCCAATACTTGCCACGGTTACACCTTTATTTTTAAACATGCATATCTCATTGTCAGACCAACCGCCCTCTGGACCGATAAATAACAATATCTTTTCTCCTGAAATATTTTGGTATTTCACACCGCTCATATCTAAAATAACTTTTTTATCAAAAATACTTGAATCTAATAGAGATTCTAGATCTTCATTAATAGAAATTTCTGGCACATCAATTCTTCCGCACTGTTCTGACGCCTCAATTGCTATCTTCTGCAATCTATCTAAATTAGCACCCTTTTTTATAACCCTATCTGTTTGAACAAGAACAATACCTGAAACGCCTAATTCCGTCACTTTCTCTACTACCATATCTGTATGTTCCCCTTTCAACATAGAAAGGGCCAAGTAAACACTTGTTTTAGTTTGAATTTTCTTTTCGATTTTATTTTTCAAAATCAACCGGGCACTTTCATCTTTCTTTGAAAGTTCAATAATCTCGGCCAGATATTCCCCCTTTCCATCAAATAGAATTACCTCAGCACCTGATTCGTAGCGAAAAACCTTCTTCCATTGACGGATAATCTCTTGCTGATGACTTATAATCGCACTTTTAGGTTCAACTTCGCTTACTTCTGGATTGAAGTTAAAAACGGCAGGGTTTTGAACGAAGAATTTGCTTAAATCTTGACCGATGAAAAATCTATGTTGTCTCATGTTGTTTTTTGGTTAAAAATACCCGAAAAATTTGACAGTGATGGTATACTTATCAAAAATAACACAAAAAACATGCTTATACCAACAGTAATAGAAAAATCACAGTTTGGAGAAAGGGCTTATGATATTTATTCACGACTTTTACGTGAAAACATTATATTTTTAGGTGGACCTATCGATGACAATATAGCTAGTATCGTCATTGCTCAGATGTTATTTTTACAGTCGGAAAACCCGAAAAAAGACATAAGTTTGTACATAAACAGCCCTGGGGGATCTGTTTCTTCAACACTAGCGATTATTGACACAATGAATCACATTAAAAACGATGTCTCTACAATATGTATTGGAATGGCAGCATCAGGCGGAGCATGGCTTTTGTCTTCTGGTACCAAAGGAAAGAGATTCGCATTACCAAATTCTGAAATCATGATTCATCAACCACTAAGTGGCTCAGAGGGTCAAGTAACAGATATGGAGATTAAATTGAAACAGTTACTTAGAATGAGAGATAATTTGGCTAAAATAATGGCAAAAAATACTGGCCAGACATTAGACAAAGTTCACAAAGACCTCGATCGAGACTTCTGGATGAACCCAGACGAAGCAAAAAAATACGGAATTATAGACAAAATTCTCTCTTAATAAACAATAAATTCAATGATAACCCTTAAAGTAGCCCTCCTCGTCGCAACTCTAGCAGGAGGATTAGGTTTTTCATTGGGATATATTATTCGTATCTTAATTGCCCTAGGTAAAAGGGGTTCCTTAGAACTGGATATCAAAAAGATGATGGTTAATGCAAATGAGGAAGCCAAGCACATAACCATGAAGGCGGAGGAGGAAGCGTCTGGAACTTTAAAATCTGCTCGCGAACAGGTCAAAGAACAAGAGGAAAATATCAAAAAAAATAGTGAACGACTGATTAAAAAAGAAGAACTTCTCGATACTCGTCAAATTGAAAATTTAAAACAGTTAGAAGAGATAAATCATGCAAAGGTAGAGCTAGAAGAAAATAAGTTAAACCTAGACTCATTACTAGAAAAAACTGAAACTGAATTAGAGCGAATTGCAAACCTAGATAAAGACTCGGCCAAACTTGAAGTGCTCAGAAAAATAGAAGAGGACAACAAAACTGAAATAGATTCACGACTTCGTAAATTAGAAGTTGCAGGTGAAGATACAGTGACAGAAGCTTCAAAAAATATACTTGCTATGGCGATTCAACGTCTTGCAAGTTCAGTTTCATCAGATTTTTTTACATCTTCAATTCATATTGAATCCGAAGATGTAAAGGGTAAAGTTATTGGTAAAGAAGGCCGTAACATAAAGGCTATCGAAAAAGAAACGGGAGTAGAACTCGTAATTGACGATACACCAGGCACTATCACTATTTCCTCTTTTGACCCAATGAGGAGGGCTGTTGCCAAAATCGCCATTGATAATTTAATTAAAGACGGCAGAATCCAGCCTGCAAGAATAGAAAAAGAAGTTGAAGATGCTAAAAAACAAATAAGTAAATTTGTTAAGGAAAAAGGAAATGAAGCAGTGTACGAATGTGGAATTCTAAATTTGGACCCAAGACTAGTCTCAATACTAGGTCGTTTACATTTCAGAACCAGTTATGGTCACAATGTTTTACAGCATTCTATAGAATGTTCTCATATTGCAGGAATTATTGCCGAAGAAATCGGTGCAAATGTACGTGTAGCGAAAACTGCAGCCCTCCTCCACGATATTGGAAAAGCACTTGATCATGAAGTTCCTGGTACACATGTTGAAATTGGTATTAAACTGTTAGAAAAATTTGGAGTCCATGATGATATTATTCGTGCGATGAGGGCACACCATGAAGAATACCCCTACGACACGGTTGAGTCTCGAATTGTACAAACTGCTGACGCCATTTCAGGCGGACGTCCAGGAGCAAGAAAAGACAATGTCGAAGGTTATTTAAAACGACTTGCTGACCTAGAACAGATAGCAAAATCCTTTGTTGGTGTTGAAAAAGCCTACGCTATACAAGCAGGCCGAGAAATAAGGGTTTTCATTAACCCAAGTGAAGCAGATGACATAACGGCTCGTACACTAGCAAGAGATATAGCCGGCCGAATAGAGAGCGAATTACGTTATCCTGGTGAAATAAAAGTTACAGTGATCAGAGAGACACGAGTAATCGAGGTTGCTCGTTAGATTAATATTTGACAGAATTACACAATGATATAGCAATTTTAGGCTTGTTGCATTAAAAATACCTTGCTATATAATGATATTACGCTAGGTGGTCGAATTAAAAAGAAATTTTTAAAAAAAATATGAACAAAGCAAGTCTTGCAGATGTAGTACACGGTATTATCAATACAACTAAGGTTCAAGCTGAACAAGTTGTTGATACACTTATCGATGCTATTATCAAGTCAGTAAAGAAAGGAGAAGAAGTTTCTATTGCTGGTCTTGGTATCTTCTCTGCTAAACAACGCGCAGCTCGCACAGCTAGAAACCCTAGGACTGGTGAAGCAGTAAAGGTTCCAGCTATGAAAGTTCCAAAGTTCCGCGCGGCAAAAGCATTCAAAGATGCTGTTAAATAATCATCTGATTATTTAAACCCACTTAACAAAATCGCTCACCGAAAGGTGAGCGATTTTGTTTTAAGCCTAACTCTTTTCTCCAACAATATCCTGACTGATTATTTTCTTAAATTCCTCTTTCGATTTTTCCCATACATCAAGCGCCCACATACATTTAACCTGAGCTGCAACGTCTGTTAAGTCTCCCGTTGGAATTGCACCTGCTTCAAGAGCGAGTTTTCCTGGCTCGTAAATTTCCATGTGCGTATTTCCTCCAGTAAATTTAGTAGAAACTAAAACAGGGATATTCATTTCTTCCGTTGCATATTTAATTAATGGAATAAAAGAATAATCACCTTCACTAGGAACATTTCCAGCACCTAAAGACTTCAATAGAAGTGCTTTGCATTTTCCTGATTTAAGGGAAGGCATAATTACTTCAGGTTGAATACCGGGATAAAGTTCAATAGCTAGTACACCTTCTGAAAAATTTTTCTTTATTTCTGATTTTACAGATTGATCTACTTTTAATACCAATGGGCTAAATGAAACACCTGTTGCAGTAATTATACCGATATTTGGAATTGCAGGACTATCAAATGCAGTGAATTTCGATTCACTTGTTTTAATAGATCGGTTCCCTCTCAAAATTTTATCAGAAAAGACAATCATTACTTCAGCAATGTTTTTTATGGATGCTTCAACTAATACTCTTAAAGCATTTTCCAAATTAAATCTTGCATCAGTTCCATATTCGATTAGGGGTAATTGTGAACCAGTAAATACAATCGGCTTTTTAAGTCCTCTACCGAACGCAAAAGATACCGCACAAGCTGTGTAGGACATTGTATCAGTACCATGCGTAACTAATATCCCGTCGTACTTATCATAATCAGCTATAATTGCATCAATCAAAGTAACCCAGTGATGGTGATTAAGGTTTGTGCTATCTAAGTTTATTATTTGTTTAACCGTAACATCAGCCATTTCTCTCAGTGTAGGAACTATAGCCAATATTTCTTCAATACTTTTTGCTGGCCTTAGAACTCCATTCTTATCAGGAACCATGGCAATGGTTCCTCCAAAACCTAAAATAAGGACTTTCTTTTTCATATGTATAATCTGTGCCCCATCAACGTCTCGGACGGGGTGTTATCAAGCAGTATAAGGGTTCCTTGTAGAATTTCCTAATGTTCTGTTGATGTCTCCGCATAGGGGGTCGATTTCTGCAAATGGGACGAATGGGACGGTTTTCAGGGATTTTAGGGTTCCCATTCGCAGAGCAAAATAGCATTTTGAAATGCCAACAAATGCCAATAATTTGGACTTTGAGAAAATAGGGTTTTGGCGTAAGGGCCAGTATGTAAGGCGTATAATGGTAATTTAGCTTTTCTAAGAATTGAAACAATTGGGTTTTGAGGCATATGTACCAAATAGTGAGACACGTGTCTCATCCACTGTCAGAATATGGCTCAACCATAGCAGAATGAGACAAATGAGACAGTACTAGGGGTGGAGGCGATATGCCCGACGAAAAGCACAAAAAACAAGATGTTCTAAGGTACACCGCCTTACAACTTGCCAGCGTAGAGCGAGAGCTCAACCCGGCTGAACGACAAGAAATGGAAGAGGTTCGAGCCAGACTCGAACCTCTTCCATGAAGAAATCTTAGCTCTTGGCAAATCCGCCATTGCAGACTAAGACCCCAGCCCACTTCAACAGGACTCCCACTGCTTGCGGTGGGTTTTCCTTTTATATAAAATGATACCAATGGAAATTGAAACCAAAGGTCAAATAGCTATAAAGAAAAAAGAAATCGAGCAAGAACTCCTAGATTTTCTCTCAGAAACAAAAAGCGATTTTACCCTAGAACATATCAAGGAGATTATTTACAACGAAGATGGGCAGGATTCGTTGACTAAAGCAGTGGCCTGTTTTGATACTGGTCAGGGAGCCATAGAGCTTCAAAATATTTTGGATGTACTGATTGAAGCTTGGAATTATTTTCCTCATAAAGCCATTGGCGGACTGTCCCCTGCTGAAAAGGCTTTGGGATATCATACAAAGAAGAGGTAATTTTTTTAATCTCGAGGGTTTCTATAAGCCTTTACTTTTCACATTTTAGGTGTATTTTTATCTCAAACCCCAGCACAACAACAATCAACGAAAGGACACTAAGTGAAAAATACACATCTCCGTGCAGACAGCAGGACGAACACTTACCTGCTCATCTGCAAGAAAGTGGCTAAGGCGAGCGAGAAGAAAATCGAAACAGTCACAGCCAAAACTCGAGTTCCTGAAAAGGCATTCAACAGTATGGTTTCAAGACAGGAGGTGCAGAAGCTCCTGCGAGCAATGCCTGGCAAACAAAGCTCCAAAGTGGAGTGGCGAGAAGACTTGACGATTCAGGAACTAACCGACCAACTGTGGCCAAAGAAAAAGCTGTGAGAAAAAAATGAAAGGAGTTCAACCATGTCCAATTTAACCGATGGTACGCTCAGCGACTGTATAAATTCGGAGTTCGACTTCGAGATGAAAGTCTTGCCAGGAGGTTCTGATACTGTTCAAGAAAATGTGGAGTTTACATCAAGGGTTGGAGACATCTCCCTATCCCTCGTCGAACACTGGGTCAAGACTTACTACACCGAGCTTGAATATGAGCTTTCGGGATTGAAAGTCTACACAGAGAGTTTCAAGGTCAGGGCCGAGAGGTTCATTCGAGAAAGTTTTGATTGAATGCACCCTCAATGGCCCAAGGAAAATGAAGCTCACGGTCAAGACACTCTGACGCCCCCTCAACAAAGGTCTCCCCGACTGACGTTGTGGGGGCCTTTTGTTTTATACAGGTAATAGCAACAGCCCTTTAATCTTCTGTTTCAAAAACTTAACATTTGACATCAAAATACGGAAGAGTAGACTTTTAATTGTCGAATCACAGAGGGTGAGGAGACAAGTCACATAATAGCAACCAGCCAAGAAAGGAGGTGTTAGAAGTGTCGTACAGAGAAACCGAGTTTGGCCTCATGGAGGCAGGATTGGCCGATGCAATATTCGGGCCACGCACTCGTTTACCCTACAGACCAGTGAATGGGTCGAGGGGAAAGAAAGGAGACAGGAGAAAGTCAGCTACGGGATGTCGTAGCAAATAGCAACCACCCGAAAACCATCATTAACCCAGAGTCTCAATCCGCCAGCATGTGTAGCGAGTTGAGACTCTTTTTTTATTTTTTACCATCCCACCTATGAAGCATTACGAGACACTGGACTTTTAATACTTTTGGAGTAGAGTTTTTGCAGACCAAACCCCCTAGAACATCAACAACAAATCCAGACTTCAACCAATGCAAAACGACAGACTTCATATTAAAGAAAGCGATGAGCCAATCAGGGTCATCCTTTGCGCCGCCTTCGGCATGACAACAGGCGTGCACATGTGCACTACATACCTGCGAGAAACCTTCGGGATTAGCTTCGGAAAGGGGCTGTTCACGGCCAAAAACCTACCCGACATGAAAGAGGTTCTGCTTAGTGGCATGAGACAGATTGTGGTGGTGTTTGCCAAAGACCACCTAGATTTGGCCAGCCAAGTGGAGGTTTTGACAGCACAACTTGCAGAATGGAGAGTGCGAAATCCTGACCTCTTTGCCGTTCTTTACAGTCGTTTTCAGGCTGACGACAATGCGTTTGACGGATACATCCACTGGGGCTCAAAAAGCTCCTCTGAGATGAAACAAGAGCTGCACCAATTCGTTGAACCAGTAGTTAGTCTTCCTAAACGGGACTGGTTTCAGTAAGACAAGGATTCACCCCACGCAGTGAAGTTTCCATTCGGCACGACCCTCACAGCAAAAGTCTCTCAGACTTCACGTTGTGGGGGCCTTTTGTTTTATAATAGGTAAGAGTAATAACCCTTTAATCTCCAGCAAGGTAATAGTTATTTTGATGTTTCGTATTGAGCCTTATCCCCCATCATATATGTTCGGATAAGCGACAGCCCTTGGAGCAAAGTAGGAGCAACAGACTGAAAAGTACTGTTTGGGGCTCTCTCCCAAGAGGCTTTGCTTAAAACCTCTTTGTTGGCAGGAAGTCCTGTTTTTAGATAATTTTCTAACAGAGACAGCATGCTTCTCTCCTCGGCTAACAACCTATTCTCTATCATTTTATACCTTAGCTTAGGTTAGAATCTTTGTGTAATCGAGTTACCAACAAGTCAGAAAACCGCGCATTGACGCGCGGTTTTCCTACGGAACATTGAATCAATATTAGTCAGCGTTGATGATTAATTTTTTAGAACTGCATTCTATCTGGGAAAAGGATACTTAGTTGAGCGACCAATTCTCCCCAATTTCTAACGGACATTGTCCAGCGCTGAGAAATATCAGCTTGGGCAAGCCAAAGAAGTTTCAACAATGAATCTTCATGCGGAAAGACGACTGTTGTTTTAGTAACTTGCCTGAATTGTCGGTTTAGATTCTCAATCGCATTAGTGGTGTACACGACTCTCCTAACTGCTTCTGGATAATTGAAGAAAGTTGATAGATCATTCCATCTTTTTTCCCAGCTTTTAAGGTGTGCTGCATATTTGGGCCACTTTTTCATGACGTGAGAAAGAGCATCTTTACCTGCAGATTCGCTCGGTGCTCCATATATGGTTTTCAGGTCGTTGCAGAATTGTTCTCGATCTTTATGTGGAATAAATTTAATAGTGTGTCTAACTTGGTGAGTAATGCAGACCTGTATATCAGCTTGCGGGAAGATAGCTTTGATAGCATCTGGAAAACCTTTTAGTCCGTCAACACAGATGATGAATATATCTTCAACCCCTCTGTTTTTAATTTCATTTAAGACTCCCATCCAGAACTTTGCACCCTCGCTTTCACTAATCCAGATACCTAATACTTCTTTAATCCCATTTTGATTTAGACCAAGTGCGATATATGCCGTCTTAGATACAATCTTGCCAGCCTCTCGAACTTTGAAGTGTAGACCGTCTAGATATACCACTGGATAACAGAAAGAGAGCGGTCTTGCTTGCCATTCCTTAACTAATGGATAAACCTTATCAGTGATTGAGGATATTCCAGGTTGAGTTACTTCAAAACCATGCATGGTTTTCATGTAATTGGCGATACTGCCAGTGGTTAAACCTTTGGAATACAGAGATATCACCTTGGCCTCATTGTCATTTGTGACAATATCGTGCCATGGGCTGACAGGGAACCCTAAAGATTTCTTTTTTCTTCCCCATGATTTTTCGGTAGGAAATTCTTCGACAAAATCATCTTCGTCTCTGACTTCTACTGAAGATACTGAACCTGTCCGTTTCATATTTTCCAACATAGGAGCGATAAGTTCCTGAGCGAAAGCTGTAGCTTCTTCAGGGGTGGTAATTGTAGCGAGTTTTTCTTTATATTCTGAGTGTGAAATAACATTGTTATTCTTTTTTATTTTTTTACAGATTAAACGCTGACCAATTGTCCAATATTCCAAGGAGAGTATATATAAACAATAAAAAAATCAAAACAGTTAAAATGTTTCGAATATTTAGTGAAACTTGAGAATACTATCTTTTAATTGATCACGGATTTCTAGTTAAATAAGAATTGTCTTGGCAAATTTTGTTAGTTTTCTAAATCACCTTGCTCATCATTAGATTCCTCCTTTTCTCCATTTTCGGATAAAAAGTTTTCATATGAACCAATTTTTGTGAAATCAATATCATAGTGATCATCGTCAACCTTATATACAACGACCGAGTCTAGACCAATCATTTGCAGTTTGTCATAAGTTAACAACTCTCCTTCTTTAAGATTTAAAACATCTCTTAGCAACCATTTCCCCAGGGCTTTATTGGGATCACTCATTAGGGCTTTTGATCCGTCCTGGCATAAACTTGCTTTTAAAACACTTCTGTCTGGAAGAGTCAATTCAAAAACCTTATCTCTGTCAGGAAAAAAATCTGGAAACTTATGATGAATCCATGCGGGTATTGGTATGTATATTTCATTCGGGTTTCTATCTCTTCCAGCAGCGTTCCATTGATTAAGACCACTTCTGCTAGGTACATGCTTTTCATCTCTCATAGAATATAATGGTAAAAACACATGTGGTTGAATTTTTACTGGTGCAAAAATTAAACCTTTTTCTGAAATTAATTTTTCAATTTCACTGAATGGATCATTTAATATCCTCACGGGCAGGTCTAATAGAACATTTTTGGGTGTGACAAATCTCATATATAGGGTGCTTTTTGAAACATTGAAAGAATATTCTGATAATGAATCCGAGAATTGAATAGAGCTTCCATTATTAGATACTTTTACATCTCTAATCTTATCAATATCAACAAGATGGGCTGGTATCTCATAAACAATTATTTTTCCAACTTGCCTAGTTATGCAGTGATAAATAATATTATCCAATCTGAATATTCTTTTTGTGGTTTCCAGTCTTTCATTTCTAAGTTGAGCAATTTTTTTAACTTTATCTTTAGGGTCGAGATGTTGGAACAGGGAGTGTTCACTATTAAATTCAGCGACCTTTTGCATCGTTCTACCGTTACCTTCTAAAAAAGTCTTTAGCCCAAAACCTATCCCATCTTTCGAGGCATCTGCAGATGCATCAGAACGTGACAAATTCTCGGCATCAAAAGCCTTACAAAAAAGATTTTCTGTGGCTCTATAAGCAAGATATGGCTCAGGATTTTCTGAAAAAAGTCCAGACAAAGAAGCAACTGATTTAAGCAGTCGTTCGTAGTAACTTATTTGCTCTTTTGATTGGTGTTCTAGAAACATTGTTACCTTCACATTCTAGCGCCTTTTTGATTTCTTTAGCAACACGTTCTATAACAGTGACGGTTACCGAGTTACCAAATTGCTTATACAACCTAGTGTCAGGCAAAATACTTGGGAGTTTATAGTTTTCAGGAAAACCTTGAAATCTAGCGCATTCTCTTGGGGTAAGTTTCCTAATTCCCTTGTTATCTTTTACTAGTGGAACATTATGGCCACCCATACCCATGTTTGCTGTCAAAGTTGGACATACTCCACTTTTATTTTCACGAACATATTTTCTTCTCCATTGGTAGACAACACCCTTCTTTTTTATTGATTCTTTTAGAATAGGGTAAAGAATTGATTTATTGTAGTAATATTTTTTATCGACTTCTTTATCCAATAAATCAGAAACTTTCTTAGTTAAAACTATTGGACTCGGAAATTCAAATGCGTTCAACTGGGCTTCTGACTTGAAACCAACAATATAAACACGTTCCCTATTTTGTGGAACATTTCCGTACTTCATACTATTTAGAACTTCCATTTTTACATGATACCCAAGATCTTTGAGGGCATCTGAAATAATCTTGAATGTTCTTCCTTTGTCGTGTGATTTGAGATTTTTTACATTTTCCAAAAAAACAGCCTGTGGTTTTTTATCCCTAAGAATACGAACAATTTCAAAAAATAAATCCCCTCTGCCTGTATCTAGAAATCCTCTTCTATAACCAGCTATAGAAAAAGGCTGACAAGGAAAACCTCCCAACAAAATATCGAAGTCAGGTAATTCAGAACTTTTTATTTTAGATATGTCTGAAACTCTTAATGGAACATTTTCAAAATTTAGATCATATGTAGCTTTACAATAAGCATCAAAGTCATTTCCAAATACAGTTTCAAATCCCGCACGTTCAAATCCAATTCGGATTCCTCCTATACCAGCAAATAAATCTAATGTTTTGTAGACTTTTTTATTCATAGATTTTTATAAGACCAGTATAACAAATGGTCGAACCAAAAGCAGCTAACTATTGATAGCACTTACCAACAGACCCCCCCTAGACTCATCGGAGGGTCTCTGTCATCAATGTGTGTATGGATCACACAATACAAAGGCCAGTGGGGATGGAGGCCAAAATATCAATCCCTGTAAGGGTTAAATACTGCCTTTACGCGAGAAAGAGCACCGAGCAAGAGGACAAACAGGTACTCTCCATTGATAGCCAGATACGGGAAATGGAGAAATTGGCGGAGGCTGAAGGGCTGGAAATTGTAGATAGGAAGCAAGAATCTCACTCAGCCAAAGAAGCAGGACAGAGACCAGTCTTCAACGAGATCGTGAATGAAATCAATCAAGGCAAGTTCAACGGAATCCTGACATGGGCACCAGACCGTATCAGTAGAAACGCAGGAGACCTTGGCAGAATCGTCGACCTTATGGATCAGGGATTATTAAAAGAAATCCGCACTTACGGAGGTCAGCGATTTACCAACAACCCGAATGAAAAATTCCTACTAATGATCCTTGGGAGTCAGGCAAAACTCGAAAACGATAACAAAGTGATTAACGTGAAACGTGGACTGCGTACGCGAGCTACCATGGGATTGAGGCCCTCCATAGCTCTAACGGGCTATTTGAACAGCACAAAAAAGGATGAAAAGTGCCAAGTAGTAGTTGACCCCCTACGAGCACCGATCATCAAACAAATGTTCGAGAAAGTGGCCGACGAAGGATACAGCGGACGGCAAATTTATAGGTGGCTTCGGGATACTGGATTCAAGACGAGATTTGGTAAAGAAATATCCTTAGGTAATATATATAGATTACTTCGAAACACTTTCTATCACGGAATATTTGAGTACCCTATTGGGAGCGGGGAATGGTACACAGGAGCGCATATTCCAATAATTACCAAAGAGCTTTTCCACAAAGTGCAGGAAAAAATACATGGCGAGAAAAAGAAAGCCTACGGCAGAGAATTCGCATTTACTAAAATGCTTCATTGCGCGCATTGTGGGTCAGGAATAACAGCAGAGGAGAAAATCAAGGAATTGAAAGATGGTGGATTCAACGCACATGTGTATTACAGGTGCACCAAACTTAAGAATAAAGATTGCCCGAATGAATCGGTGAAAGAATCGATATTAATAGATGAGATGCTACCGATAATCGACAAAATGAGTATGGATAAAAGTGAACTGAAGCAAAAACTTGAAAAAGAGGTTACTCGATATGCCCTCTTTCAGACCGGAGTGCTGAAACAGGATTTGAAGCAGTCAAAAAAACACAAAGATATCAGTATCAAAACATTTGCCAAATACATGCTTCGGCATGGGACGTTACTGGAGAAGCGAGAGGTGCTCTCATGTATCAAAAGCAAGATATTGCTGAAGGATAAGAAATTAAGTATAGAGTGAATAGAAACACAGGATTATTGAAAACCGGCGGCATGATTCAGTGCGAGAGATGATGTGAGGACAGCTTATTCTGTTTTTGGTTTGAACGATATTATAAACTATAAAGACTGAATACATCGTCACAATCCCGTTTGAGGAACAAGATTTTACTGAAGAATAAAGTTATTTATTTGTAACTATTCCTGCATTTAGAGATTTGCATAGCCGAGTTCTAATTCTTTAGTCTATTTTCTAACCTCGCTGATCTCTTGGTTTTCATCGTATTAACGAGGGCTTTAGTAAAATCTTTACACGTAAGTTTTCTTCCGAGCCTTACTTCAAGACAACCAATACAAAGTTTTCCTTTAATCTTTGGGTTAGCCTTTTTCCATACTCTCGAGTGAAGCATATAGTACTCATTCCACGTATCTTTTTTACAGTCCATACACGACCACCCTTTTCTGTTTTTAGGTAATTTCATGATTCACAGTTTATCAATTTTTGCGTCTTAAGTATATTAAATTTTCTCACTACTGGTATAATGGGTACTAATGGAAAAAGAAATAGAAAAACTTGACATAGGCCCTATTCATAAAGCAAACATAGCGCTAGTTCTTTTTGATGAAAAGCCTGCAGCAGAAATAGATGTTTTTTCGTGGGGAGATTCTCCAGATAAAGTTGAAAAAGTTATAAAAGATTCAGGCCTATTTTATAAAAAGATTGTTTCAAAAAGTAGTAAGGTTTTGGCCACATTCTGTATTTCTAAGCAGAAAACATTAGTTGATGCTTTG
>JAYUFM010000043.1:0-5686 GCA_043738715.1 bacterium
ATAGTCTTTCGGCTTTCACGCGCAGCGATAATTGCAGCTTCGTTTGTTAATGAATGCAAATCTGCACCTGAAAATCCAGGGGTTCGTTCGGCAACAACATCGAGGTTCACGTCTTCTGCAAAAGGCTTGTTTCTAGTGTGGACTTTCAAAATTTCTAATCGGTCAATTCTATCTGGCAAATCAATTGATACCCGTCGATCAAATCTACCTGGTCGAAGCAATGCTGGATCCAAAACATCAGGACGGTTTGTAGCCGCCATTACAATCACCTTTTCATTAGGTTCGAAACCATCCATTTCTACCAAGATCTGGTTCAATGTTTGTTCACGTTCGTCATTTCCTCCACCATATCCAGAACCTCTAAGTCGTCCAACAGCATCAATTTCATCAATAAAAATAATTGCTGGTGCAGTATGTTTTGCTAATTGAAACAGGTCGCGAACACGAGACGCCCCAACACCGACAAACATTTCTACGAATTCCGATCCTGAAATTGTAAAGAATGCTACCCCTGCCTCCCCTGCAACTGCTCGTGCTAGCAATGTCTTTCCGGTTCCTGGTGCACCCATCAACAATATTCCTTTTGGAATACGAGCTCCGATGTCCAAGAATTTCTGTGGATTTTTCAAAAAATCTACAATTTCAGCCAATTCTTCTTTTGCCTCTTTTGCCCCTGCCACATCTTTGAACGTAACTTTTTGATCTTTGTCAGCTGGGTTAATCATACGTGCACGTGATTGACCAAATGACAGTGCTTGAACATTCGCACCTTTAACCTGTTTGCTGAGATACCAAACAATAAAAACAAGCATCAATATCGGCACCAAAAATGGCAAAATATTTCCTAGCCAATAAAACCAACCCGATTCATCTTTGTTGGTAATTTTTATTGCCAACACTTTTTCTTTTGCAACACCCAAATTCACAAGTGATTGAGACAGAGAATCCTGAGATTCTTTCTTTGCAATTTTTTCAGACTTATCAATATATTGAATAGTTAAATTGTCCCCTGTTACAACAACACTTGAAACTTTGCCATTAGTGATGTCATTTGCAACATCAGATAGACTGATAGTATCTAAAGTTTTTGTTGCACCAACTGTAAAAGTATAAAGAACTACAAGAAGAGCAAAAACCAATAGACTTCCAAAAATATTATTAAAAAATAGGTTTTTTTGACTCTTTGTTTGGTTCTGCTTTTGACCTTGAGGACCTGAAGGTCCGGTTCTCTGCATACGCTTGTTTATATTGTTTTTATTCGTCATATGGCACCGAGTATATAACATTTTAAGGAACTTTGGTATCATTGGTTCATTGCTCATAATTAGGCTCAAAAAAGCCTGAAAACAAGGGTAAAATGAAGGGCAGAATGCGACCACACAGAATACAATGCAAAAACAACTAATCTACAACCGAAAAGCGACTTTTACCTATGAAATTCAACGTAAAATTGAGGCAGGCATAGAATTGCAAGGCTTTGAGGTCAAAGCCTTAAAAGCCGGCAAAGCCTCCCTTGATGGGTCCTACGTCACCGTACGCCAAGGTGAAATGTTCTTATTGCACATGACTATCTCTGCATATCAAGCCAACAATCATCCTGCCGAATTTATTCCTGACCGTGAACGAAGACTTTTGGTTTCCAAAAAAGAAATAGTTGAACTTAATAATATTGTCGGTACAAAAAACAGCGGACTAACCCTCATTCCCCTTTCTGTATATCTAAAAAATAATCGTATCAAAATTGAAATTGGTCTTGCTCGTGGAAAGAAAAAATTTGATAAGCGTGAAAGTATAAAAAAGAGAGAAGCAAATCGTGACATAGCAAGAGATTTGAAATAAAAAAATAAACAGCACACTGTTACCTCGCGTACGGGGCAATAGGGTGCTGTTTATGAAGCAAAATCGGACGCGACAAGTTCCATTTCAGGTCGGCCCCCGTGGCAAAGGTCTTCAAGCAGTGTGCATTTGATTACATGATACCTAGATGGAGCGATGGCTCTGCAGATCAAAGAAGTTTCATCCCTGACTGTTTCGAATATTGCAGCAGACATTTTCGCCAATTGTTTTCTGTCATCCATACCGTTCCACCAGTACTTGATGACGATATTGCTTGGGATCGAATCGTAACCAGACCAACAAATTGCGATGGAGATATGTTCATTAGGCAACTCAACCCTCACGATATCGTACCTTCCTTCTGATCTGCCAGGATATTGTGGTTTTACCCTCTTTCCCCATCCTCCGAAAGGCACTGTGTAAATATTATCCACATTGCGCTTGTACTTGATTGCGTATTCAACAGCAGAATAGAGTGTCTTGCGATCTGTCTTTTTCATTCCAAACATCCAAAAATAGACCCAAGAAAATATATTCCATGTCACAGGTGGTCCAGCGAAATACGGGACCCTTATGTCTCTTGATCGTATTATTTTCATATGCCTCCTAAAAGTTTCAATGGAAAGTTGTAAAAAGTCCTCCTGAACGTTCGTCGTCAAGGTTCTTTCTATCTACAATGCTAGACCTGAATTGAAAGCCGGTCAACACAACATCATTCCTTGACACACAGTGTATAATAGACCAGTTCCTTAAAAATTGAATAATATGGGGATGAAAGGCATCGACAGGTGTCATTTTTCCTTTGTGCGCAATCGAGTATTCTGAAAACTCGTTAAACTTTCAGGAACCCTAAGTGCTACAGCACAAAAAGCAACTCGTTCTCCGTTTTTTGCGGTGAGCGATCTTGTCTTCGCAACAGCTCGAGCGTAAGCTCGCTATGCGCATCAACCAAACGGCCTTCTGAAACGTTTGGACCTGGTGTTATATTTTCAGAATAGGTTATTGAGTTTCTTCGCTCAATCTCCGAAACCTTGAAGATCGGCTTTATATCGTTTCTTTTGTTTTTTAGATATAAAGCTTAAACATCAAACAAAATACATTGCGTAGACTCACTTGAAAAACTCATCTGCACCCGGGTTCGATTCCCGGCATCTCCACTAGAAAAATTAGAGCCACCGAGCAACAGCGAGGTGGTTTTAATTTTGCTAGCTGGAAAATTGAAGCGAGCGAACTGCTTCGCTCGCGGCGGGAATCGAAAGGTTTTTCATTATCGAGCTGAGCGAGATTGAAAAACACCCGCGATGGTAGTCGAGATTCCCGGCATCTCCACCACTATTTACTTTTCATATTTGTGTGCTATTGTATGCATGAAAGCACACAAACCGTTGGCATAAAAACCCAGCACAAACAAACAAATACTCAGCAAATGAACAAGAAACTCACCATCCTCGCCGCTCTCGCGGCAATCCTCCTTCTCGGAGGAATTTACGTCGGCCTCTGCTACCATTCTGTGGACAAACATGAATGCGGATTCACCTACGACCGGTTCAGTGGAGAAATCACACTGCTCGAGCGGCAAGGCTGGTTCCTCCTCGCCTGGCCCAAATATGATGTCCACGCGATTGATTGTCGTCCATACCAACTTCGCATCACTGCAGACATCAAAGTCGGAGACCGCGTCTTGAACGCAAAGCTCGTCCAGTTCAATCCCAAAGGCATCAAGGAATTCGTGGCCTGGCATGGGAGAGACGCCGGAGACGATGCTAAAAACCTTAAGGAAATATTGAAGTGCTACGCGTTCTCTCCGGATGGTGGCGCCAGCTGTCCCTTTCTCGAAGTGGTCAGTGAAACCAAGCTCGGAAGCGTCATCGGGGTGCAGAAATGAAGAGAAATCCTCAACCCTTCCCTGCAAACTGGAGATGGTGGTTTAGGAGGTTAGTGCCGTTGTGGGTACTGATCCTGAGCCTGATCATCTTCTACGTCGGCTTCGTGAATCATATCGAGCCGAACCAAATCGGACTCGCGAGAAACCACGCGTCCGGCGAGACTTGGGTTCAGACAGCAAGTTGGCACCTCACACCACCTTGGGTGTGGGTCTCCAGAGTCGAAAGCAACCCGATACGAGTTGGAGTCCCAACTGCCGGTCGTGGTTTCAGTGCGAAACTCGTCCGCTTCCTACCAGAAAAAGCTGATGACTTCCTCAACCGGGAAGGCTGGCGCTACTACTGGTGGGACAACCGAATCTCCTTCAACTTCGGACATGCGGATGAGTACCGAGGATTTCGAAACATCATCCTCGGCTACGCGTACGCCAAAGACCCGCACAGCTTCCTCGAGGTCATTGAAGAGTACGAGAGGTAGTTATTTGCCCCGTACATATCGAAGAAAGCCTCGCAATGGGACTTCACGGTATGTGCGGGGCTTTTCTTTTGGTTGATTTTAATATTCCACCCATCACAAATTATTGACACATATATAAAATAATTGTATCGTAAATCAATCGTGACACAAAAATTCACTTCAAAACAATTCGAGCCCCTTATAGAACTTGGCCTTACTAAAACCCAAGCCATTATTTACCTCTGCCTTTTAAAACATGGAATTCAGTCAGTTTTAGAGCTTTCAAAGCTTACCGGTATCAATCGTCAACAGATATACGAAGGGGCAGAAAAACTTATTCAAATTGGACTGCTCGAAGTCACTAGAAAAAACCGCAGAAAATACATTGCAGTAAACCCAAAGAAACTTCTAAAAATTGGTAAGGAAAATATTGGAAAAGCTGAGGAAGCTTACCAAAAAATTTCTGCTTCCTTGCCACTTTTAGAGACACTTCCTAAATCAAAAAGTAAGAAAGCAAATATTATATATTTTGAAGGGATTCACAAAATAAAAGAAGCCTACGAAAAAGAACTAGATGTGTGTAAAAATACTGAAGTACTTTCATTCGCAGGATCTATCGATGATATTTACAATTTCTTTCCAGAATCATATTGGAACAAATGGAATAAAACTTTTGTAGAACAAAAATCAACAAGTAGGATGTTGGTGCACTATTCCAAATCGGCAGAGGAAACTGCCGTGCATGATAAGAATTACAAAAGAGAGACAAAGTTCCTTCACAACTTCCCTCTTAAGGTAAATATCGATATTTTTAACAATACAGTTTTGATTCAATCTTTTTATGATGAGACAGCAATATGGATTGAGAGTGATGTGATAGCGAATTCTTATAGAATAATGTTTGAATCATTTTGGAAGTTAGCTCAGCCATTTAAATAATTTTGTTGTCTCCACTAATACAACAAAGTATTATTTTTTAGTATTTAAATACAAACGTTTAATGGCCAACCTCGCAGAGTGGGGCATTTTTATTACAAGATTTGCATATTTGGAGGAAACTATTGGCGGGAGTACGTGGAATGAAACCAAACTAGAAATAAATAACAATATGCCACCAAGTGGATTCAGCAAAAAAGCAGTCAAAGGAGCTCTGCAATTCATCAGTTCCTGTTACGAAGACCTCCAGGCGGAAGTACTGTCTGGAAAACATAAAAGCGTAGAGGCCGCCATCGAGTTCGAACTCAAAGGGCTCGATAAGGCTCTATCGCAACTTCATATCACCCCGAAGGGACGGATCGTGAAGCGTAGAAAGTAACAACTACACCTCGGCCAACTCAGGCCACCATGTCGAAAGACCTCTGGTGGCTTCTTTTTTTATGAACAGGTTCTAACCTCATCCAACAACCTACTCAAAAGCTTGACCCCTATATTTTCAATCTATATAGTTGAGAACAGAAAAACAACCCCAACCCAAAATCCAACACCATGCACAAAATATCGGACGGTGCTG
>JAYUFM010000044.1:0-2009 GCA_043738715.1 bacterium
CCCACGCCTCAACCTTGTCAACGAAATTCTTTATATGCTTGGACTAAATGGAGACTGGTACTGACTTCTACTTACCTGTTTACCAATATCATATTTTCCTTCTTTATTCTTTCAATAATTTCTACAAAATGAATTTCAAAAAACTGGATTAATTCTTTTTTGGATGTATTACCAAGTTTTACCAGTATTAATTTATACGGTTCATTTTTGATGATGAAACTGTCGTAAAAATCACTGTCTTTAGTTATAAGTATCCGTTGTTCGTTTACCGAAACAGTGTTGATAGTTTTATCGGGTGTATTATTGGCAAGTTCAAGGTCAAGAGTATGGATGCAATCATAACCGTTGCTTATAAAAAGCTGTTTGAGCGAAGGGGGCAATTGTGCATCTAATAAAAACTTCATGCGGCTTTTATTTCTGCATATTTATGCTTCATGTTTAATACAGCATACTGCAGGCATGCCTGGAAATCTTCTTTCTCCAGATCGGGAAATTCTTTCAGCAGGTCTTCGATGGTATCGCCACCAGCCAGATATTCCAGCAACCCTTCCACTGTGTAGCGGAGATTGCGTACAGTTGGCTTGCCGTGTGCCACTTCCGGATTGATGGTTATCCTGTTGAGCAATGACAGGGACATATTATTTTATTTGATTGAGCAATAAAGTTACAAATTAATAACGGAAGTAGGCTGAGGGGTTGGATGGGTGCAAGTTTTTTGTTTGTATTTTCGTTAATACAAACGATGACAGCAACCAAAATTGGCAACAGTACTTCAATGGAAATGTCGAAAACTATAGACACAGATATTATTACCAATAGGAAAAAATTCACAATTTTTGTATTCATTTTTATTGTCGGCGGGACAGCGCTTACTGGATATTTGGTTCATGAGACACATTCATTAGTCATCCTATTCGTTGGCATATTTACTTTTTTTGGGTTCCCATTTATTTTTCAAAAGACATTTAGAAAGAACTTTTCACAAACTGTTTCTGTTAGCTTTTCAGACAATTTATTTTCTGTAGAATTCAAAGATTCTTTTACGGATAATATTGTAAGGAAAGATATCAATAGATTTAGTGAAATTAAATATTTCAAGACATGGGATTCAAGTAAAAATGATTTTTCTACTCTTAAATTAATCCTTAAAGACGGCACCAAAGTCAATTATACATTTTCAGGTCAAAAGAATGATGATATATGTGAAACAGATATTAATTGGTTATTTAGAAATGTAGCAGAAATATACAATGCTTCAAGAAAAATGGAAGAAAAGATTAAAATTATTCCGAGTTTTTTCTCAACAAAAACCGCCTTATACTTAGGGTTAATGCTAACATTAGCTATGGCTTTTGTAACAATATACTATGGTATTCAAAAACCAAAAACTTTAATCGCTTCCATCGGATTCATTGGCATCTTTTTTCAAATGGTGGCTATGAGAAAAAAAGCAATAAAAGAAAAAAATAAATTCATCTAAACTTTTTTCCACTCGGGGTTTCATCTCTATAAATCTCCGCCGCTGTGGGTGTTCCCAAATCCATCCGCAAGCCAACTTCTAAATCGGTGAGTGCCGCCGTCTGGTCTCCGACCAATGGCATACTTCCGCAGGCAGTCGCCATCCTGTTTTAAAACAGCTTTCAAAAAACAGGTATTGAGTATGCAGTTCTCGTTGGTCTGATTTTAAGGAACGTCTCTTGCCGGGCAATGAGCAGCGCCAAGGACGTTGCGCCAATCAGGAAAAGATGTATACTTATTTCAAACCCTTATTCAACCAGCCGCAACGTCCTTGCCATGCACACAAAGGCTCTGCAAAGAGACATTGCTTGAAAAAAGTTTCTAAATTAAAATGCCCCAATGCGTATTTCCAAACTAAAAAACAACCAAGCGCTTTGTCACCATTTTGAACCAACCGAAGAAGGTGTAAGTACACACAAATAATCGTGGCTTCCGGTTGAAGAACCTGAAAAATTATTTATAGTAGAACAACTTGACCAACATCTGCGTAA
>JAYUFM010000045.1:0-5629 GCA_043738715.1 bacterium
AACCAGATCTGAACATCTTAAGCGACTTTATGAGGATATGGGAAAAGGAAAAAAACGTCCATGCTGTTGGCCAGGGTGTCCACACCGAAGACCAAGCGCACAGAAATGGTTTACTAAAAAGAAATAATTGCATTAATTTATGAAAGACAATGAGATTTTTGAAAATATTTGCAGTGAATACAACATTGGGAAACTAGTAAGGTTTGAGAAAATTGCTGAGGGTCTTTTGAATGGTAATTACAAAATTACTACTGAAAATGGTAATTATTTTTGTAAATGTGTTAGAGAAAAAAAGATAGAATCCGTAGATACAATTTATAAAGTTGAAAAATACATGAATGAATCGGGGGTACCAGCTGTTACAATGCTAGTTACAAACAAAGGTACACATTTAGCACAGATTAACGATCAAATATTTACTTTATACAAATTTATAGAAAGTGACAGGTCGCACTCATATTCATCAGAAGATTATTTTAATATGGGAAAAACCCTTGCAAGAATTCACCTTGCAAGCCAGGATTCCCTGCCTTCTAATATTGATTTAAAAAAATTAAAAAACAACGATCCTGAGGAAACGAAATCGATACTAAAAAAATTCAAAGAAAAAATTGAAGAAAAATCACAATTAGACGAATATGATAAAAATTTCTTGTCGTATATTAATTCGAAGCTCGATTTATTAAACACAGCCACATTTAACAATGAAATATCCGATCATGAAGCCCACCTCCTGCATGGAGATTACCACGCAGGAAATTTGCTGATTGAAAAAGAAACAAGAGATATCATAGGTGTTTGTGACTGGGAAAAGTGTGAGCGGGGCTCGAGAGCATATGAAATTGCGAGAAGTATGATATTACTATTTTCTTTTGATAATAGTGAAGGTGACATCATAAACGCTAAAAACTTTATTACTGGATATCAAAGTTTTTATCCAATTACTAAAAAAGAATTAATTGACGGTTTTAAATTTAGAACAAATTCAATAATAAAATCAAAATGGATTGAGGATAGGTATTATAATAAAAATGATTCACGCACATACCAATTTGTTGAAAGTGAAATTAAAAGAATAAACTTTTTTAAACCTTTGATTTTAAACGGTGATGCAAGTATGTTGGATATAATATTTTAGTATCATAAATATTGGAAACTAAACCAAGTCCTATAGTCATGCTATAATTTAACCATGAATTTAATTAAAGAATTTTTTTATTTTACAAAGCTTAAATTAATTGTTTTTGTCATACTTTCAGGGGCAATAGTCGCCTACATGACACAGACAGATCAAATCCTCGGGGATTATTTCACTTGGTCAAATATATTAATTAGCGTATTAGAAATATATTTATTTATCTGTATTTTATTTTTTGCATTCAAGGATATAAAACACTTTTTGATAGGCTTGGTTATTTTTATCTTGATAATAGGCGCAGACTGGATATCTAATAATGATTACAACCTAAAAAGAGTAGCCATCTGGGATAACTGCCTTAAACTAGCTACAACGGATAATACAGTAAACGGTAGTAAGTTCGGAAATTGCCTGAATTTGGCTGGATATAAGCTCTACAGATAAGTTTTAAAACATGAAATCCACCAAAATATTTATAATTACCATTGTCGCATTCTTTGCTATTTTTTTGGTATTTGTAAATACATATTTCAATTCATTAAACAGTAAAAATGTCCCTGGTGAAAAATCCATCACAATAAATGGGAATATGGCATTATCCGATAAAATGATAATTGATGCGATCGGTGGAGATAAGAAAATTGAAAGGAATATAGATGGGAAGGTTCTGGTTCGTAATATAGGATCTTCGCTTGGAACAAAAACAAAAGGTGATGTAATTGACACCGAAACCACTAGTGGATCAGAAGTAATGGCCCAAGGTGATTTAAATGGCGACGGTTTTGAAGACGCCATTCTCGAAAACACAACATGCGGTGCATCTTGTGGAATAACTCTGATGGCAATAATTAATCAAAAAGATGGCACAGCAAAAATTCAAGATATTTCCAATCAGAAAGAATACATTGTCGGATCAAGTGCATATATGACAGATATAAATAGCATACTAATAGAAAAAGGCATTGTATCAATAAGGGCCAGTGGTTTTTTAGATGAACCGAAATGGGTCGGATTTGTAGCCAAAAATTTCAAATTTGAAAACGAAAAATTAAACCAAATTAATTCTAGTAGTAAAAATTGGAACTTGGAAAATATAGAGACTGGGGAAAATTCAAAATGGAAAATCTTGGCAAATTACGAAGAAGGTTTCAATCTTCAAATTCCGGTTGAAGCAGCGAACGTTCAATTGAATTCAGATAATTATGGAAATTTTGATGAGTCGGCATTATTTCAATCACCTGATTATAAAACAGTCATAGTGGGTGGCGGTGAAGAGACTTATCCTGTTGTAGAAAAAGGTTACTCTATAAATGTAATAACTAGAAAAAACTCACCTTCAAAAACAATAAAGGATCTACAAGATTTTAACAAACTTGGTAGAGGTGGCCCTGCTTACGAAAATGAAAAAGTTATTAAAGTCTCTGGAAAAGATGCAATAACTTACACATTTAATCAACCTAATGGTGGCAATGGTTATGTATTGTGGGCATTAATGAATGATGGAACTTTGTTAGAAATAATTGTTGGATTTAAAGGTGTAAACGGCGATACGATTTTTAAAAGAATCATCTCAAGTCTATATTTTGAAAATATAGTTCAAAATTCAAACTCTACTTCAACAACTTCAGCCTCCCCCACAAATACTGATAATTGGAAAACATATACCAGCTCCAAATATGGATTTACAATAAAATATCCTGAAGGTACCGATATTAATGACATCGGTTATGATGGTCAAAATTCCAGCGTTTTATCATTTAGTCTAAAAAGCGCCTCATCATCAGTAACAAGTCGAATGTTATATTTTATTACTGAAACCAAATCTTGGTACGATGCCGGAACATCAAACATGTCACTAAAGGCACCAGCAAATTGTAGTACAGGTTTTAATACTGCAACTACTTCTATAAATATAAATGGTACTGATTTTTCAAAAAGTAATTTTACTGATGCTGCCACCGCTCAGAGAGCAAACATATCAGATTATTGTGTATTAAAAAATGGAATCGCTTACAAACTAGAACCCATGCTTGTATACAGCCGAGATTACAGTGAAACAAAGAATTTTAATCCCTCATTGGTCAACACTGATAACGATATGATTCTTAATCAAATGGTATCAACTTTTAGATTTTTAAAATAATACACAATTAAACTATGACTAGGATTTATTTCTGGTATAATTTAAGTTATGAAAAAAGCTCGTAAGAAGGAACCTTCACATTTAAATTTGCTACTTATTATAATTTTATTACTAGTAATTTCTATCATGGGTTTCTATATATCAAACAACCCAACACTTAATACACTGGTTAATTCTCCAGATGAAAATAGTGTAATTGCTACGACACCAGTTGAAAAAATGTCTGAATTAATGCCACTAGATATTTACATCCAAAATACAGACGCGGCAAAAATGAACGACTGTAGAGCCACCCAAAAGGTTTCTTACAAAGTACCCAAAAATCCTAATGTTGCAGATATATCAATAAGAATACTTTTTGCAAAAGAATTAGCTAAATATGGAACATACGAATCTGTGACAGTTTCCAATGGTATAGCAAAAATAAATCTTCAAAGCGACTTAACACCAAATGGTATACAAATCAGTTCATTGTCGAGCTGTGAAATTGGACACTTACTATCAGTACTAAAAAACACTTTGACTCAATACAGTAATATTCAATCAGTGGTCTTATACTCTCCAAAAGGAAAAATTGATTTTTAAACAAGTAGATTATAGAAAGTAAAAAAGTCCGTCCCCTGTGCGTGGGTCCGGACCTTTTTTGTTGAATGTTGAATTCTTGTTTTCATCGTGTGATACATGCGTTCCTTGATTGCTCAGAGTATGCAGAAATCTACGTGCGCGCACAACGCGACAATTGCACGATGCGGTTCAAATTGGAGGTTAACTGTGTGCCCTCCATACCATGGCCTGAGCAAGTATTCACCATCAGGTTGCTCTTCCAAAACCAGGTAAAATGAACCTACATTTCTTTCATCGACGTTCAGATACTCACCGGCCGTCAAGACTGTCATAAGGTATCCCGGAGGGACAGACCGCTTTGGTATTTTGACCCCATTTTCCCTTAAGGTTTTGATTGACCAGTAATCCAGCGGTATCCAGACACCTTCTTCTCGAATCCTGAGCAAGTTGTTGTAGGCAAACACATCAGAACTGCTGCCACCACTTGAACCGATGAACGAAAACCAATGTGTCTGTCCCGAAACCAAAATCCTCCACTCGAGTGCTGGCGACATCTTGAAACCTTTTAGGAATAAATCCCTATGTAGGAATTCTAACCTTGTAGCTAGATTTCCAATCAATCTTGCCGACTGCCGATTCTTTATAGTAGCGAAACCTGGGAGACCAAGTACTGCTTGTCCACCTACCCCCCGGCGGACTGGGGCGTGCTGTTTTTGTTTCATCTGCAGTTACTTTACAACTTATAAAACATTCGATGTATCTGTACATAATTCAAATAGTATTATATATTTTGCTAACTATGGATATACCAAAAGGAGACGATCGCGACCTGCTCGATGAAATACTTGAAGCCTCATCTTCCCTTGTGTGGTATTCAACTTCCCAAATTGAAGCTGGACAGCATATAAACGATAATGGGTCATATGGGGACAGACCGTGGCCTATATCAAAGGCAACTGGTGAATTTTTGAATACGTTTATCCAAGAAAAAAATATTTCTAGCATTGTCGAACTTGGCACCGGGATTGGGTATTCCACAATATGGATGGCTATTGCTCTCAAAAAACAAGAAAATGGAATTATATACACGATAGAGAACAAGGAATACAAGTCTGAAATTGCATCGGGATATTTTAAAAAAGCCAAAGTCGAATCTACAGTAAAAATGTATACGGAATCAATCTCGACGGCTCTTCCAAAAATAATTACAACTTTAAATTCAAAACCCATTGATCTCTTGTTTTTTGATGCTAATAGATCAAGATTTGAAGAATATTTAAATACTCTTTCACCTATTATTGGAACGGAAACATATTTAATTGTCGACAATACGATTGATATGCAAAGTCGTTTAGAGAATTTTAAAAAGATTCTTGTACAGCGTGGCTGGAAAATTGAAACATTAGAAATTGGTGATGGGCTGTGGGTTTGTAAAAAATAGTATAAGATATCAAATACACAAAAATGTCTGAAATCAAGCCTCAAAAAACAATAGTCCTAGGTATAGAAACAAGCTGTGATGAAACAGCTGTCTGCTTAATAGAGGCATCTCAAACAGAAAAAATCTATCACGGTAGTGATGTTTTTGATGTCTCTCATGAGGGGCCTACTGTCAAAATCCTCGGTAATGCCTTGTATTCGCAAGTAGAAAAACATGCTGAATTTGGTGGGGTTATGCCTTCTCTTGCAAAAAGAGAACACAGTAGAAATATCGTTCCACTTTTTATAAATGCACTAAATCAAGCCGGCCTTTATGTATTAAAAAACACAAAGGAAAAACTAAA
>JAYUFM010000046.1:0-1983 GCA_043738715.1 bacterium
ATCTTCAATCCCGAGTTTAGTGGGCTTTGTACTATGCTATTTTTTATTGCATACTTTTGAATCAGAAAATCAATATTTTCATATCCCTCAAAATCTTCAATAGTTAAATCACATCGACTGCCATCATTCGTTGTAAAATACAATGAATGAGTAGCAGATTTTCCATCCGTGTGAACACATATTTCTTTAATTGTTGCCCAAGTAATTAGATTAAATTTTTTTGTCCATACACCCTCAGGAGAAACTTTTAACTGAGCTTTACTATCTACTATTTCCAGAAAACTTTCTGTAATTTTCCAAAGTGCAAGGATAAAATATAAAAAGACGCAAACAGCAAGTTCCTGATTAGCCACAAGTAAACTAGTTAGCGACTGAGTTTTACTAAACAATGGTAAAGCTTCGTATAAAAAAGCAAAAGGAACAAGAAGTGACAGAAAACTACTAATGAAAGTTCTTCTTGACTTAAATTTTGAATAATAAAAAGTTACCTCCTCTTGATTCATGTAAATATAATAGCACGCTTTAATAGGTGGTTTTTACCTTTGATGCACATACCCCCACAGTGCGCGAGTTACTACTTCTAAACTCTTTTCACTACACTTGTCCGGTGTATCCTTAGTCGTGGCATATTCTGGATAGTCATAATCAATGAGCAGGAAGCTTGGAACGCCCGCCTTGGTTAGTGAAGTATGGTCATCTTGAATAAGATTATTCCGTATACCATCTTGGAATACATTGCCATCTACTTTTCGTGCAATATCCCAGAATTCATCTATTGCAGAAGAAATGGTTGATGAAGATGTAGGGTCTTTGTATATTTTTAAATTCCTTTTACACACCATATCAATAATCACTCCATTCTCAGGTTTAATTTTTGGATATAATTCTTGTAGATGACTAGCAAAATACACTGAGCCATGTGGTCTCCAGTTTGTAAAATCTGCTCCTTGATTCTCATCCCCTTCTTCTCCATCAAAAAAGACTACATCTAGCCCTAGATTATCTGGGATACCACCCTCATGAAGCAATCTTACAAGATTAACAAGGACCGCAACTCCTGAGGCTGAGTTATTTGCCCCTGGGGACGGAGTATCCTTGTGTACAGTATCTTTAAAAGAAATTTTTTGACTATCGTAGTGCGAGCCAATAATAATACGCTTTGTTGCAGTTGGATTCAAACGTACAATAATATTCATGAGTGGATACGTTGTACCATTAACTTCTTTATGCTCCCATGTTTGGGTTACCATTTGTTGATCTAACGCCTTCATTTCAGCAAGAATAAACTTCTGAGTATAAGTATGACCAACTGACGTTGGGTATCGTGGGCCATAGTGTACAAGTTGCTTAATAATCGCTAATGGCTCTTGCCCATCAAAAAGGTTTTTATTGCTAAACCTTCTTTGTAAAACTTTACCAGTTAAGTATTCAACAGGAGAATAATTATCGGTCATCACCGGATACATTTCTAGCGCAAAGCGGTCAGGGTCTATTCTCTTGGTACGAAGTGTACGAATGAGTTCATTGTCACTACCTGTAACATCTTTAGAATCAAAGTTAACTTTTTTATCACTGTTATATCCAACAAAAATAATATTTTGTGAAGCAGTGCTTCCTAATGATTCTGTTGCAAAAAAATAACTATTTGGAAACACAGACTGAAATGTTCTCATTTCTGAGAGAATAAGTGATGGGTCCTGTCTTGAAAGATCTCCAATCATATTAGCCATGAATACCCCATCGTTACTTAGCCTACTTTTTGCAGTTACAAAAAATTCCTGTGTTGTAAAATGAGCAGGTATTGAAAAAAAAGAATAATATACATCACTAAAAATAAGGTCATACTGCTTTGTGGAATCATGAAGGAGACGCCTTCCATCCTCGGTAATCATGTGAAGTCGAGATGAATCAGGCACATCAAAATATTTTTTTGAAAGCAGAAGGAGTGAAGGCTCAATCTCTGAAACATCTACCGCTGTCTTC
>JAYUFM010000047.1:0-5540 GCA_043738715.1 bacterium
GTGAAACTGCTAATTCCATTTTTCGATCATAAACCATTTTTGATTCAGTTCCCTTTTTGTCTGAATCTTCTATAGATTTAGCAACTGTTCCATCAATAATCACCCCATTGTCTAATAAATGCTTAAAAGCGCGCTGCAAAACGATGTGAGCTTTTTCTACCTTTGCACCTTTTTGATTAATTACACCCAATGACAAAACGGTTTTCTCGCCAGATTTTGGAAAGATTCTAGAAATTTCGAAAATTTTCGCTTGGTTTATTCCCATCAGATCTAAATACCGACTATTTGATTCAATATATTCACGTGTAGAATCTACTAAGGTTTTCCTTAGTGTATTTTTATCTTTTGACAAAGGCATTTCCAAAATGAAATCACCATCTTCTCTGAGGGCGTAACCGATTATTTCATTAAAGCCTATACTAACAAGCTGATCCCTAATGTATTCAGCGATTGTAAATTCCTTATCATTTTTAAGTCCAGATTCAACGCGCACTGGCATAGCATTGGTAATTTTTTCATACCCGTAAATTCTACCAACTTCTTCTGCTAGATCTTGTGGAATATTAATATCACGACGATATGATGGTGCCGTAACTTTTAAATTCCCCTCAACCTGCATATCGCATTTTTTCAAAATTGAAATTATTTCATCATCGGGGATCTCAATTCCAACACATTCACGTATGAAATCCATAGTAGTTTCTACAACCACTTTTTTGTCTTTTTTATCACCAAAATAAAATATTGGACTAAATTTTGATTGAGGAGACATTTCCGCTAGTATCTCTGACACTTGATCCATTCCAGTATCAGCAAACTCTAATGGCAAGTTATTTTCAAATCGTTTTGAAGCATCATTTCTAATGTTTACAGTTGAGGATGCTTTTCTAATAAAGCTTGGGTTAAAATTTGCTGCTTCTAATATTATATTTTTTGTACTTGCAGTAACCGCTGATTTTTGACCCCCCTTTACACCAGCAATATCCAGAATATCTTTATCATCTACATTGATTAGTATTGTCTCATTTAACACAACATCTCTCTTATCCAAAGTCGTAATTTTTTCACCTTTTTTAGCAAGTCTAATTTCAATATCACCATCAACCAAGTCCGCATCGAATGCATGCAGTGGCTGTCCGGTATCTAACATTACATAGTTAGTGGCATCAACTATTGGGCTAATTGATCTTTGCCCAACTGATTCTAGTGCTGTTTTTAACCATTCAGGTGATTCTAAAATGTTTATATCTGTAACTTTTCTTAATAAACATTTACGACATATCCCACTAGTTTCAATCTTGGCTTCATAATTTGGAAGACTCTCAACCACATTCTTTTTGTTTTCAGGAATTTTGAATTCTGCATCTAGCAACACCGCTAGCTCTCTTGCGATTCCTCTGTGTGATAAACAGTACGCATTCCTGTCAGCTAAAACTTTTACATCAAAAACCTCATCACCATTTTTCAATTTTTCAAAACCTTCTACTTCAAAAATATTCATCGAAAGCAAATTAACAAAATCCTCCCCTTTCGGAATTTCTTTACTAACGTATTTTTGTAGCCAATTGCGTGATATTTTCATATTAGACTTTCGTGTTATTAAACATAATATTAAAACTGACGTGTAAGTCTTAGATCTCCAGAATACAAATATCGAACATCATCAATTCCATATTTAATCATTATGATTCTGTCAAAACCCATACCGAAAGCAAAACCACTCCATTCAGTTGGATCAATATTTCCTGCCTTCAAAACATTTGGATGCATAAGTCCCGCACCCATTACTTCTAGCCATCTACCATTAAACCAAACGTCAACCTCAATCCCCGGTTCTACGAATGGAAAATAGCATGGGCGGAAACGAATCTTTGCATCATCACCATAATATTTTTTAAAAAAGTATTCCAAAGTACCTTTCAAATCTTTCAAGGAAACTTTTTTATTTATATACATTCCTTCAACCTGATGGAACTGCGCTTCGTGTGTCGCATCAGTTGCTTCATTTCGGTAAACTTTTCCCGGAGCAAGCATTCCAAAAGGAGGAGTGTTCGCCTGCATAAATCGAATTTGTACATTTGAGGTGTGTGTTCTTAATAACTTTTTCTCTTCTCCGGGATTTGTTTTAATCCAAAACGTATCCTGCATATCTCGTGCTGGGTGGTCTTTCGGAAAATTAAGCGCCTCGAAATTATAGAAATCTGTCTCTAATTCTGGACCATTTGCAACAACGAAACCTAATTGAGAAAAAATATCCGTGATAATGCGGATTTCTTGATTCATTACATGAGAATAACCCCTATCTTCTGACTTCATATAAAGAGTATAGCGGAGTTTGAAAAAAACGCCATATCTGCTATATTTCAGCTACGTAAAGCCCCCACCTCCCCTGGGGGTGGGCACTACTTCATAGAAACATCATATGCCTCCTGTTATCTTCTACATTATATATACGTTCATGTTTTTTTTGGTCTACTACCAAGTTTTTATATTATTGACCTTTTTTGAACACAAACACGAATATTCGAAAAAACCTACTAAAACGCCTATGACCGACGGAGAACTACCATCTGTCACAATCCTCGTTCCTGTCTTTAACGAACAGAACACAGTAGAAAAAACTATTGAATCACTTTTAAAGTTAAATTACCCACAGAACAAACTAACAATTAGTATTGTTGACGATGGATCTACTGATGAGACCTGGAGTTTAATTCAGAAGTATCAAACGGTACCAAACATCTCACTTCACAAAAAAGAAAATGGAGGAAAATACACAGCTCTCAATTTTGGAATAGAACAATGTAAAACAGAATTTATTGGTTGCCTTGATGCGGATTCCGAAGTTGATTCCGAAGCATTAAGACACATTGTTCCAAATTTTAATAATCCTGAAATTATGGCGGTTACTCCATCATTAAAAATACAAAACCCGGATAGCATTATTCGTCTAATGCAAAATGCTGAATATAATATGGGGATTTTCCTACGTAAAACTATGGGACTTATAGATGCACAATATGTCACCCCAGGACCATTTTCGATTTTTCGTAAAAGTGTATTTGCTTTGATCGGAAATTACAAACACGCTCATAATACTGAGGACTTGGAAATGGCGCTGCGCTTACAGTCAAATCAAATGAAAATTGCCTGTGAAGACAAAGCTGTCGTATATACAGTTGGGCCCCGCACCCTGTATAGACTATACAAACAACGCGTACGCTGGACTGGTGGTTTTATCCAAAATGCACTTGATTACAAACATATGATTTTGAATCGTAAGTATGGTAACTTGGGCATGTTGGTTCTTCCATTAACAATGTGGATAATTGTTGGAACAATGTTCGCCCTTGGTTACAGTTTGTTTGCAATCGTGTATAGATTGGTGAATGAAATAAATAATATTAACGTGGTCGGTTGGAAAACTTCTTTTAATTCGATTCCGCAAAGTTTTAGTTTCAGCTTTTCTGATTTTACTACTTGGATTTATTACCATATTCAGGGAACCTTCCTACTCAGCACATTATCTTTTGGTTTGATCATTTTTGCAGTTTTTTATGGAAGAAAACTGGCGAATGTTAAGGATTCTTCTAAAATGGACATTGTCTATTTCCTTATGTTATATTCACTAATATCACCTATTTGGCTTGTTACTTCAGTGTATAACACCCTTCGAAAAAGGGATGCGGCATGGAGATAAAAATCATATGGATACACACACTAGACCACCTGTTGATTGGAGCAAGTACTTGGTAACATTTGTTATCACAGCCCTTATTTTTGGTGGTGCCTTATACATTAACAGTATCCTTGATAAGTCTAAAATTGGGGATATACGTTCAATTCAAGATACGATTTCAATGAACATTCTGTCTTCAGAAACTCAATATGAATTACTGAGTGAGACCTCATGTAAAAATGTTAATGACAGCATTTTATCTAGCGAGCTCAATAGTTTAGAAAAAAGACTTTCATATTTGGAATCTAGTGACCCAGAAAATAACACTGCCGAATTTGATTATGTAAAAAGTTACTATGAACTTCTTCAAATAAAAGACTTTTTGCTTATGCAGAAAATCGGAACGAAATGTGGTCAAAAACCCATTTCAGTTATGTATTTCTATGGAACAAAAACTGATTGTGTAGATTGTGAAAAAACGAGTGCTGTTTTAAATTACCTAAGAAATCAATACCCCAATATCAGAATCTATTCATTCGATAGACGATTAACATTATCTGCTGTTGATACTTTAGCCAAAATATATAAGATCAAAGAACCCTATCCTGTACTTGTTATTAATGACGAAACATATACTGGTTACAAATCTATTGATGATATGAAAAATATCATTCCTGAATTAAAGAAAATCGATAAAGAAAGGGCTGCTGAAAATGTAAAAAATGCATCTACCTCCAATTCAACTTCCACGTCAGTTACAAATAAAAAATAACATTCAGACAAAAGATTCGCTGTGTTATAATGACGAGCATGAAATCTCAAACTTCTTCTAAGTCTTTCCCACTATTTTACCAATGCTTGGCTGTCTTTCTTGCCTTATTCATGAGTTTTAATTATCCCCTTGCGATATTGGCAAGTACTGTGGCCGGAACTGATGGGACCGGTTTAACAACAACTTCAACCAGCACTCTCTCCACTAATACAACAAGCCTGTCCACAGCTAAATCTGTAATTTCAGGAATACCCGACAATTTTACTTTTACAATGGACATGTATAAAGGTGTTCGAAATGAACAGGTAAGGATGCTACAGACTTTATTAAATGCAGACAGTCGAACAGTAGTTACAAGTACTGGAGCCGGAAGTGCCGGTAATGAAACCGTTTACTTTGGAAACGCAACAGAGGATGCGGTTATTCGTTTTCAGGAAATTTATAAAAAAATAATATTAGTACCAATTGGATATGATAATCCAACTGGAATTATTGGTTCTCGTAGCAGAAGTGTTCTAAACCAAATCTTGGCAAACTTAAAAAATAATAGACCCGCTGAATTAAACCTATCAATCGATGGAATATTTTTGATTGACACAATAACAACCACAACTGCAACATCGACCAGCGCCACAAGCACAGCTACCACAACATCAACAAATAGTTCAAACAAAGATATACCTACAATAAATACAGCTGAGGCACTACCTGATGCTACGAATAATTTATTCTATGCAACATCAATTAATGGCTCTGGTGGTGCGGTCTCATATTCTTGGAACATTACATCTGGATCATTACCGCCTGGAATCACAATGGTAAACCCTGGGGTGGCTTGTTACGGTAGCCCTTGCTACTATCCAATGACAATCGCAGGTATTCCAAAATCAACAGGGTTCTATACATTTACAGCCATTGTTCATTCAGGAACACAATCTCAAACAAAAAACTTCTCGATCCGAGTCCTTCCAGGAAGCACAAATACAAACACCTCAAACACTACAAATACAAACACTTCGACCACTAACACATCCAACACGACAACTTCTTCTACCAATAGCAGTTCCACTAAATCTAACACTACAGGGG
>JAYUFM010000048.1:0-1972 GCA_043738715.1 bacterium
CTCTTGAGCTGAGCCACTTCACCTTCGGAATATTGTGCTGCTGAAAATAAGTGCGCAATTGTTGACTGCAATGTGCGAAATGTTGAGGTTGGAGTTATACCGTCCAGTGCCTATTTTTTGGTTTTGGGGTTTGGAAATTTCACAAATCCATGTCTCATGTCGACATGTCATGGGTTATGTCGCTACACAACTGATATTCCTAATAACTATTTTCACAGGTTATTTCGTGCAATTCCAATGGGCACACCAGAAACCTGTGAGTGTCAGGTAAATAATGATCTGATCTGTCTTGGATTTACCTTTTCATTGTTTCTCAAATTTGGCAGAGCAAAATCACCAAATTTTGGATGTTCATGTGCTCGAGATCGTATTTCAGACAAATGGCATCCCAGTTAACTATTTTCTGAACATCACTTATTTCTTGAAGGTGCCTATAATCTGGAAAGCAAACTTCGTTTGAAGGAATTTCACCGTGCGAATTAAAAATCTAGTAGGCGAAAATATGTCGAAAAATAAGGGACAATTAATAGTGGTTGACTTACCGACTGATTATTGCGCCTTTATGGTCGCTATCGTCCTAATTCGCCTAGTGATTAACAAAGAAGATATTGGACATCAATACACAGCAGAAGAACTTAGCAACATAGTGAACATTTTGCCACACAGCAAAAGTGCCAATTTTTACGTGAATTCAGTCGCTTTGAAGCATGGGCTGAGCCTTTTCAAAAGAGAAATTTCAAAAAGAGGCATAAATGTAATTGAGGTATATAAAGAAGAAAGAGGAGTAACAAAATATTTCAATTTCGAAGCGAATCGACGTAGTATAGAGCTAAAATTCGAGTCATATAGACTCAGTACCGAAGGGGCTACACCCAGCGACGTACTAGATGAGATTGCTAGATGTAGAGACGAAATATTTAAAGCGTATCGCTTTCAAAAATCAATACATCCATCAGCCTCATCAGTCTATGGAGACTTGCACATGCCCTTAATAATGAAATCACCAAAAGTGAAACAAAAATTGCGAATTAAATCTCCATCAAAATTATGTAAAAGAACAATACAAAATACTGCACAAAAATTAATACAATCTGTAGAAAAAGAATATGGAGAAAAATATGTTGAATTCTATTTAAATTCTGCAATAAAAAAATTAGAAACAAAAAAAAGAAAAGCTATCTTGATTACCGAAAACACACCAGAAGAAAATACACCTGAAAATGGAGAAAGAAATTCTAATGAAGAAATAACTGCTGATGGAGAAATAAATGCTGATGAAGAAATAAATGCTTATAGAGAAATCCATCAAAATGAAGTAAATGATCGACACCAATGTGTTGATATAGAAGACGATGAAAGAATTTCAAATGCGATTAATCAGTTACCATCGAAATATGTAACTTATAATGAAGATGATAAGTCAAACATATTAATAGTATTTAAAATGATTTTAGAGATTGCGATAGAAAGGGATTTTCAAAACCCAAAAATAGTTGCTGCCAGAACAGCGGAAATGATGTTAGCAAAAAGGCCGTATTATTCACAAATAACATCACGTTCTATACTGCGTTGGTATGAAAGAAAAGATAAAGTCAATGAAAAAACAGGGAGAAAAATAAATGAGGAGTTTGAGAGAGCAGTATGGGGGAAATTAATGCTCTGCTGTTTCGAACAGGTAATTTAAATTTATTTCTTTATCATATTATTAATATTATGTGCGGTAAACTTACTTTTTTTTTATTTACTTTATTTCATATCACAGGATGATGTCGTGAGAGTATTAGTAAATGTGACTTACTCTTACGCTATAGTCGCAACAGCAGCCAGGAGTGTTCAAGGGTTGGAGCTTTGGAGTACAGACGAAAGTGTGCAGAAGTTACAATTCTCACATAAATGGATAAAGGGAATACTTAATCGGGGTGGTATGAGTAGACGAAAAATTACGAAGGAAGATAAAGCTGTTCCAGATGAT
>JAYUFM010000049.1:0-5516 GCA_043738715.1 bacterium
TTTACTTTTCAGACTTTAATGATATAAATCAAGTGCGCTGGTACACCTACCAGATGGCAATAGAACCTCAACAATCCACTACCCGTAATTCAGCATGCAACCACAATACATACCCGAACTTATCACCAGGGCGAAGACCATCTTTGGTAACCACCTCGAACGCTTCGTTGAAGTGACCCTAGGCGGCGGGACGAAAGAAATCCCGGCACGAACGGCCATTCGCCTGTACACAGCGGCGATTGCGGTCAACTTCACAGACTGGATGGGCAAAACCTTCCCTTGGGTTTGCAGTAACGAGGCAGCATCCGCTCTCCAGGAGAACATGCAGTGCGAGCAGGAGGATGACCACGTTGGCATGCTTATCGCTTTCGCTGGGAGTGTTCATTGCCTGCCGGAAGAATGCGACTATGCAATCGTGGCAAAAGACGTGTCTCGAATTCGTGATCGGATGAGGAATACCGACACTGCTGGCTTGTGCGGACTTGTCCTCATGACCATTCTCGAGAACCTGTCCGAACTCTTCATCCCAGTGTTGGAAAGAATTGCGATCAACATTGGAACTCCAGACCTGACCTACACGAAGGCACACGGTGCAGCAGATATTGCACACTCAGCAGCATTCACTGCTGCACTGGAGTGCGAATTTGCCACCGGCAAGTACCAGGGTGCAGACCACCTCATCGCAGACACGACCGAGCTGACGCTCAATCTGCTCCGGACGATTTTCTGGATCAGAGCCTAATTCGGCTCCGTGCCCAGAAGAACAAAAAACACCGCATGGCTTTCCGTGCGGTGCTTTTCTTTTTATAAAACTTAAAAATAGAATTATGCTCTCTTCACCTGCAAGAAATCCAATTCAACTGGAGTCTCTCGTCCGAACATTGAAACCAAAACTCGAATCTTTCCTCTTTCATTATCAACTTCGCTGACCTTACCTTCCATTTCTTTAAATGGTCCATCTACAATTGTCACTAAATCTCCCAATGCAAGATCAATAACATGCTTTGTCTGACTTGCATTCATTCGGCTGAACAATGTATCAACTTCTTTCTTTTCTAGAGGCACAGGGACAACTCCAGATCCAACGAATCCAGTAACACGAGGCGTGTTTCGAACTACATACCAAGAATCGTCAGTTACAATCATGTCTACAAGTACATAACCTGGGTAGATTTTTTCCTCTTCTTCAACTCGCTTATTACCTTTTATCTTGATTTTCTTTTCAGTCGGAACAACCACATTGAAAATTCGGTCTTCCATACCTAGTGATTCAATTCGTTGCTTTAAGTTTCTTAGTACCGCATTTTCATAACCAGCGTATGTGTGAATTGCGTACCAATTTCTCTCTCCTTGTACTTGTTTTGACATGATGATTTGATTAAAAATTTGTAAATATTTTATAAGTAACAGGTTCCTAAAAGATTCGGTTTCCTAACTATTTTGTGATTAGCGTTGCCAATCCCCAAGAAAAGAATGCATCGAAAACACCAATAACTACAGCAACGACAACCGACATTACAATAACCAGAACAGTGTAATTAATTGCCTGTGAACGGGTAGGCCAATTAACGTGTTTCATTTCAGCTTTTGTATCCTTTAAATATTGAGTAAATGACATATTTTTATTTTTTATGTTTTCTATTTAAAAACACCCTTTCGGGTGTTTTTGCGTATATGGGGACATAATACTCTCAAATATAGCCTATGTCAACGCTCTGTTTTTAAGTCAATTATCTAACCTGATATGAGACCGACACATCTGCCGTAACCTTAATTGGTGAATTTCCAGAACCAGGGTTCATACCTGTTGATGGGTATAACGAATCGTTATTATCACCAGTACCATAAGAATCTGCAGGAGCATTACTATAATTTGCATCCGCCGAATAACCACTATTGTAACCAGTACCATATGGATCGTAACTATTATCAGTATAAGAAGTAATCTTTCCTAAATCAGCATCAAGCGCTTGACCAACCTTGTCTGCATTCATTTTTGCATCTACCAAAGCTAAATCCAATGCATTAGCTTTTGCTACTTGTTTTGATTCCAACTCGCCATCACCAAGATTCACAAAAATTTGCCTACGAGAAAGTGCTTGTACAGCAGATACTATATCATCTGCATTTTCCATATTTTTTCCTCTTAATTTAACAATTAAATACGAAGAGGTTTCTGTTTTAATATCTGCTGGTTTAATACCTTTAGACTTTAATAGGTCTGTAACCTTTTTGACCAAGTTTGAATCGTCATTTGACGCAGTAGTTGATGTACTATTTACAGACTGTTGCTTTTTATTAACCGCAGGTAGGACAATATCAACTGACATCCTTCTAATATCCGGAGCCACTTCAATTTCCCCGTGCCCGGTAACTGTTACGGTTCCAATGTAGTAAGCATTCGAACTGATAACTGCATAATATGCCAAAGAAAGGACATATAAAGTTAATGCGCCGAAAAGGACAAAAAGACTAATACGAACTGGATTCCAAAAACTTTTGTTTTCTGATGTCATGTTTTTAATTTTACTTGATATTTTTACCATTGATTATTAATAAAGTACTATTGATAAATTATATTATACCGCTGACTATCTAATTTCGAAAGTGACACTAACTGTGGATGTAACTTTTTGTGAGCCATCTGAAATTACAGGAGACGGAGCTGCTGCTCCAACGGATTCTGTGTTAAATGAATCTTTCATCATCATCGGTGATCCTGGGTAACCATCGCTATTTTCATTAAAAGATTGAACATCACCTAGCCTTACACCTAGAGAATCAGCTAATTTGTCTGCATTTTTACGTGCGTCTAGAATTGCCTGACTTCGTATATCAGTTTTTAGTTTTTCTGGATTCTCTATTGTTGCTTCACCAGTTTGAACAGTGACACCATCAGCAGTAAGGCCGGCAAACAAATCCCCAGTGTTTTTCATTGAATCACCTCTCAATGTAACTTCTATTGTTTGAGTAGTATTGTAACCACTAATTACAGAATTTGTTACGCAAGGTCGATAATTAATTTCTGATTGTGGACACGCAGTATCGGTTTTATATTCGGGATAAGTAGAAAGATTTTGGCTTTTGATATCTTTATCAGATATGTTTTTTGCTTTCAAAGCGTCTGATACCGACTTGCTCTTTGTACTTGCATTCGTCTGTGCTTCTTTTTCTGTCTTTCCTTTTCCAATTATGTTAACAGAGACCGTTCTAATATCAGGAACCACATCCATTTTGGCATAACCTGTAACTGTAATTGTTTTAGTTGTAGAATTTGAAGCTAGATATCGAGAAAGGCTTCCTGATAAAATCAAGGTGAAAATTGCTACAAATGAAATTAGGATGATTCCGCTTAATTTCAAGTAGTAATTAATTTTTTTGTTATTTTCTTCGCTATACATAAATTATTTAAATATTTAATTTGATAAATACCGCAAACCAAACACATATACAATGTGTATCTAGCAGACTATGTTTAATATCAGCTCTATGACTAAAATTATACCACAGTATTCAAATGATATGCGTCAAGTAAATTTTCAAATAAGGAAGCCACAGTCAGTGGACCGATCCCTCCTGGAACAGGGGTCATCATTCCAACAATGTCTTTCACCCCTTCAAAATCTACATCACCTCTCAAATGTCTTTCTCCTTCTTCTTCGGTCACACTAAGTCCGACATCAATAACGATTTGACCCGCTTTAACATAATCTGCAGTGATGATAGATGGTTTTCCTACAGCGGCCACTAAAATATCTGCATCTTTTGTATACTTTTTTAAATCAACAGTTTTACTGTGACAAATAGTAGCGGTTGCTCCATATTCAATCATCAAGGCAAAAATAGGTTTTCCAACAAGCATTGACCTACCCACAATAACTGCATGTTTCCCTTGTAGATCAACATTATTTTTTTTCAAAAGTGTAAAAACCCCTCTTGCCGTAGGTGAGACTATTGCTGTCGAGTCCCCTGCCCATAATTTTTTAACGTTAGATGGAGACATTCCGTCTACGTCCTTTTTTGGATCAATAACATCCAAAACATTGTCCTTATGTATATGTGCTGGAAGTGGCAACTGAACAATCAAACCATGCACGTTTTTATCAGCACATGTTTCTTTTACAAAAATGATAAGGTCCTTTTCGCTTGTAGTCTCTGGTAATTTTAAATGATTTACATTTACACCGATCACTTTTCCAAAACCAACCTTCTGGCGGACATATACATTTGATTCTGCCTTGTCCCCAACCTGAATAATAACCAAAGTTGGTTTTGGTGAAGTGCTCGAAATCTTTTCAACTTTTTTTAAAAGTTTTTCTTGGATTTCTTTTTTCAATTCAATACCATCGAGCAGTTTCATTTTTTAATTTTGCTGATTTAGTTCTTCCTTATGTTCTAACCTGTCTTAATTACTTAACCATATCGAATAGTTCATCTTTTGCAAATCGAGTTTTTGCTCGAGGTGCTTCATCATCTGCCCGGTAACCAATTGGCAAAATAACAGCTGGTTCCAAAAGGTCAGGTAAATTCAAGATTTTCTTGAATTCTGCATTATCAAAACCTTCCATTGGACACGAATCAATCGACAATTCAGCACAAGCTGCCATAGCAAAACCTAATGCAATATATGCCTGTTTTGCTGACCAACCCTTTAGAGCATCTGGGCTCAAAGATGAAACTGTTCCATTCATCATATCTTCATAACCCTTTAGACCTGCTCTAGCCTCTGCATTTCCACCTGAAACTAGATCTAATAATTGCTGGATTCTAGCAGTCCCATCATTTCTAGTACTGAAAACTAAAACATACGGAGCAGAAGACAACTGGTCTTGGTTCCATGCAGCACCCTTTAATTTTTCTTTAACCTCTTGGTTTGAAACAACTGTCACATGAAATGGCTGAAGTCCATATGATGACGGCGCCATGCGAATAGATTCTAGGATACCGTTTAGAGATTCCTCCGAAACCGGCTTTGCTGGGTTGAACTTTTTAGTTGCATAACGCCAGTTTAATTGCGATGTGAATGACATATATTGAATGAATTAACGAATAAGTGCGGGTATTATAGCAGAGATGCTAACAATTGCTTGAATCTGAAAAAATAGAGATTAAGTACCTCTGATTCTGATTACAAAGTCTTTAAGAAAAGATCAATTTTTTCCTCTAATTCACTAACCGAGGTATTATTTTCCAACACATAATCAGCCATGGTTCGACATTCTGTCATGTTCATTTTTGTAGGGTCTTTTGATTCAGCTTCTCTACTGTCATGTTCTAAAAAGGTTTCAAAAGTAATAGAATCAGTTGAACTTCCCCTTTTTTGAATGCGTGCATAACGAGCCTCAGGTGATGCTTCAACTGCCAATAGAAAAAATGAAGAACCATTGTTTGATCTACCTACTTTTTCTGACATTTTTTGCGACAAAGCTCTTAAAGAAGTAATTTCTCCGGGTACCCTGATTGATTCAATTATTGCGTTTCCACCTTTTTTATATGCCTCCTTGAAAAGCTGATCA
>JAYUFM010000050.1:0-5514 GCA_043738715.1 bacterium
CACTTACCTAATGTAATTTCCAAAGTACATTCATCAACAATTTTTTTGCAATTATCCAATGCATCGGGAGCATCCAACCCTCCTAGTTCAGGATTTTTACCAGAGAAATAGTCTTCAGCAGTTTCAGGGCCAATCATTGAAAAGTCAGCTTCGTCTTCTAGTGACCTTTCACTGAATTCATTTTGAATTGCCACTACAGTGTTGCGGGCGAGCTTGTCTTCTTTTTCTAGGTAGTAAACATCTTGTGCGGCTACAATCGGTATATTTTCAGATCGTGCAAAATCGATAATCTTTCGCATGTTCATAGTGTGACCTTGGACTTCTGGATGATGGGTGATTTCTAAATAAAAATCATTTGCATATGTTTTTTTATAAAATTCAGCCAGTTCTTTTGCTCGTTCTAAATTGTCTCCTTTGATTGCTATTGCTAAATCACCACTAAATGATGGAATAATACAAACTAAACCCTCATGATATTTTTCCAAAAGTTCTTTATCAATTCTTGGTTTATAGTAGAACCCGTCGAGGTTTGATTCAGTAACTAACTTTAAAAGATTTTTGTAACCAGCTGAATCTTTCGCTAATAAAATAAGACGAGTTCTTTTGTTGTCTATTCTCGATTCTTTATCATGACGAGTTCGAATTGCGACATAAAAATCCACACCAACAATTGGTTTTATATTTTTCTTTTTACACTCTTTATAAAAATCAATTGTGCCGTACATGTTCCCCGCATCGGTCAGGGCAATAGAAGTAAACCCTTTATCAACTGCACTTTGAACAAGGTCTTCTATTTTAGGAAGGGCTTGGAGGAGGCTGTAATGACTGTGGGTGTGAAGGTGGGTAAAGCGTGGTGAAGTAACTGGAGTCGCTTCTTTTTCCGATTTTGAAATAGGTGTTGGTTTTGCCATATTATTGGAGAGTTTTTTGTGCTCTCATGCGGTAGTTGTTTCCATTTTTTGTGGTTAAACAAGCACCATTAAAACTGATATGATCATTATATATGCTTAATGCTAAACAGCAAATAATGGCTCAAATAAGCCCGAAAATAAATGCGCGAATAAAGTACGAATGGTTGGTGGGAATTGATGAGGTGGGTAGGGGGCCACTAGCAGGTCCTGTTACTGTTGGGCTATTTGCTATAAAAATTCCTGAGGGATTGAAAAATACAAACGTTTTAGGACTAAGTAATGACAGGAAAATATTCTCGAATTTCATCAAAAAAATTGGTGGACAAAAACTGGAAATAGATGATTCCAAAAAAATGAGTGAGATTTCTCGCCAGGAGACTTACGAATTCTTTAAGAAAAAATTTAATGAATTGAAAAATAAAGAAAAAAATAGAAATAGAAATACAGATAAAAATAATAGCGATTTCTATTTTTCAGTTATGCATATGTCATCCGAACAAATCGATAAGCAGGGGATTGCAGTTTGTATTCAAAAACTTGTTGATAGAAATTTAAGAAAATTGTTTAGCATGATTCCACAAAGTGATATTTACGCAGTTTTGGATGGGGGTTTAAAAACCAGATTAGTTCCATACAAATCATATATAAAGGGGGATGGAAAATTCAAGGTTATAGGCACAGCATCTATTATGGCAAAAGTCACACGGGATTCATTAATGAATCAATTGTCAAAAAGATACCCGGATTATTGTTTCGATCAACATAAGGGTTATGGTACTAAAAAGCACATTTTGGCAATCAAAAAGTTCGGTCCGTCCGAGATACATAGGAATACTTTCCTTACACGTATCTTCAAAAGACCGGTTGTTTCGGCTCTCTTGTAATCTACCTTAAAATCAGTATAATAGTCGCACTATGGTAAATCATATGAGACACACCCGGGGTCACACCGGACAACGACGAAGCCACCACGCTTTAACAGTTAGTAGTGTGGTTTTGTGCGGAAATTGTGGCGCCCCTAATCGAAAGCATGTATTGTGCGCTAATTGCGGATTCTATAAGGGCCGAAATGTTTTAAACAAAACAACAAAGGCAGATAAAAAAGAAGCAAAGGCAGTAGCAAAGGCTCCTCGAAGTAAGAAGGCAAAGAAATAATTCCGAAAAATTAGATAACTAAAACACACTGCGTTTTTGAGAATAGTATGCTTTTCTGCTGAACTGCATACCATTTATACAAGAGTTACATCTTGTATAAATTCTCAAAAACGCAGTGTGTTTTACATTCCAGGTAATCTATTAAAGAGAGTACTGACATTTCGTTTTATAGAGAGTTGCTCTTTTTTGAAAAGCGTATAGAATACTTAACGTAAGAACCTTATATATGGCAAACAGGCACCTCTCACGATCAATAGCAATGCAGTCACTCTTCGAGTGGGATTTTCGTTCATTGCCAAATAATGCCATAGATGAAGTTCTAACTCGAAATACAGAAGAATTCGCGCCCGGCGTCAGTGATACCAGTTTCACTAAAAAAATTGTTAATGGTGTATTAACAAAAAAAGACGATTTAGATTCTATAATTGAAAAAGCTGCTCCCGAATGGCCAATTGCAAAAATTGCCATTGTTGATCGTAATGTTCTTCGTGTTGGTCTTTATGAACTATTATTTGCAGATAAAAAAGAAGTCCCAGCCAAGGTTGCCATCAATGAGGCTATTGAATTAGCAAAAACATTTGGTGGAGAAACATCTGGAAAGTTTGTAAACGGTGTTCTTGGTGCCGTTTATAAAGAGATGGGTGAGCCAGGAAAAGATGAGATTTCACCTCGAAAATTACGTGAACAGAAAATGAATGTGCCATTTGAAAAAATGCCCATCAAAGTTTTAGGTGGAGCAGTGGTATATGCAAAACACGAAAATGAATTTTACCTCGCATTGGTACATGATGTCTTCGGACACTGGACTTTATCAAAGGGAAAATTAGAACCAGGTGAAGATGTACAAGCCGGAACCATTCGTGAAATAAAAGAAGAGATGAATGTTGATATTGTAATAGAGGAAGAGTTGGCAAAAAATGAATATGTTGCTTCACATCCAGAAGAAGGCAAGATTCGTAAACAAGTTACATATTTTCTAGCGTCAGGCCCATATGGCGAATTGAAATTAGGTGACAGTGGAGGACTTGATGATGCAAAATGGTTTAAATTGCAGGAAATCCTCACATTAAATTTTTATAGTGACATTCTACCGATCGTAACTAAGGCCATTCAAATACTATTGAAAAAAAGTTAGTTTTATTGTATTGTACAGACACATCAAATTATGGATTTTTCAGTTTTCGAAAACAGTATCAATATTTCATTTAAAGACAAAGACCTTTTAAAGCAGGCCTTTACTCATCGTTCATATCTAAATGAACATAAGGGTACAAAAATGGAACATAACGAACGCCTAGAATTTTTAGGTGACGCGGTTTTAGAATTGGCAGTTACAGATTTTTTGTATAAAAAATTTCCTAGAAAAACTGAAGGTGAATTAACCGCATACAGATCAGCACTTGTAAACTCTACAACCTTGGCAAGTGTTGCAGAAAAATTAAATATGAATGCTTTTTTATTGTTATCAAAAGGCGAGTCAAAAGACACTGGGCGTGCGCGCCAGTTCATCTTGGCTAATACATTTGAATCTGTTCTGGGGTCAATCTATCTTGATCAGGGTTATGAAGTGTCAGAGAAATTCGTCTCGAATAATTTATTTCACCTTCTTGATGAAATTTTACAAAACAAATCTTTCATTGATTCAAAAAGCCAATTCCAAGAACGTGCTCAAGAAAAAGTAGGCATTACCCCAGCATACAAATTGGTCAAAGAGGCAGGCCCTGATCACGGCAAGGTTTTTACTGTAGGTGTCTATCTAGACGAAGATTTGATCGCAACTGGTGATGGAAAATCAAAACAAGATGCGGAACAAGAGGCAGCCAAGAAGGCTTTGTCTTTAAAAAACTGGTAATTCTCGACTCGATTAGATTTTTTTTGTTTTCCGCACAATTTGACAACTTAAAGCTAAGTAAAACCATGAATTCTATGGTAAAATAATATCTAAATGATATTAAAGTTTGTTAAAAAAATATTCAGAGCAATTAAATGGACTGTTAGGGAGGTTTTGTTTAAGGAAAAAATGAGAATTGCTAGTATTTTTATGACGGTCGCTTTGGTCGTGTCCATGATTCCGAATGACTTTATGTCATGGGTTGGTAAGGCAATGGCAACACAAACAATTACAAGTTGTCAGACATTAAATAATTCAGGGGACACTTACGTATTCGGATCTAATTTTGGAGGTGGTACAGAAAATTGTTTAACCGTTACAGCCCAAAATATAACAATTGATGGTAATGGTTACTCACTGGATGGAGGAATTTATGGTTCAGGATCTGTAAATGGAGGTAATGGTGCATCTGGAATGAGTCTGAACGTTCAAAATCTTGTCATCTTAAATAGCCATACCATTGACCTGTCTGGATCAAGTGGAGGAACAAGTGGAAGTGGAGGAAGCGCGGGGAATTTGACATTAGTAAACACAAATGCAGGTCCTGTGAACCTTAATGGAGGAGGCGGTGGAAATGGAACAGACGGTAATAATGGTGATAATGGATCGAGCGCAGATGGATCAAATGGTAGTGATGGCGCGCAAGGCGCCATGGGTGCACCAGGGGCAGATGGATTTGATGACGGTATGGGTACACCAGCTAATGGTAGTGACGGAAGCCCGGGAGAACCAGGTCAGAACGGATCAGATGGAAACAGTGGTGGAACAGATGGAAATGGTGGAAATGGAACCGATGGCGGTAGTGCCGGCAATGGTGGAAATGGAGGTACTCTTACTTTAAATAGATCAACAGTGTCCTCACTCACTAATACAGGTGGAACAGGTGGTACTGGTGGAAACGGTGGTAATGGGGGAAGTGGCGGTTCTGCGAATGGTGGAAGTGGGGGTGCAGGTGGGCCAGGTGGGCCAGGTGGTGCAGGTGGTCACGGTGTAAATGGAGGTTTAGATGGACAACCGGGTCCGCAAGGTCCTACTGGGACAAACGGCGCTAATGGTTCCGCTGGAAATACAGGTTCAAATGGTTTCAATGGTATGTCAGGTACAAATGGTAGTAATGGTGGGGATGGAACGCCTTCTACAATCATTTCAAACGTTTCAATTGATACTTCATATGTAAGCACTAATGCTTATGCGAATGTAAGTTATAATACTAATATTAGCAGTTCAGATTCAATAAGTTACGGACCAACCAAATCATATGAATTTGGTACAACAGGTGCTGATGGTTATAGTACGTCCCATTCATTTCAGCTTTACAGTCTAGCGCCACATACACTTTATCACTTTAGTATTAATTCTAGCCCAGGAAGTGGTAATGCTGGATCATCTTACGATGTAACTTTCTCTGATGGACATGTAAATATGACTTTATACCACAACGGCAGTGGTGGCCTCGACAATACGTCTGCGTGGTTTGAAGATTCTGGATTTACCATCCCACACAATGCAGTTCCTACTGCAGGAGATACTGGTATTATTCAGGCTGGTGTTACAGTC
>JAYUFM010000051.1:0-1942 GCA_043738715.1 bacterium
TTACATCTTGTACAACCTTCATTCCTTCATCCTTCATCCTTCACTTGGTAGTGATCGCAAGAAGCTGCAGTTTAAGAATATTTGATGCTACATTGTCTATTCTGAAAATTTTAAGATAAATAGATTCAGAACAGTTTATTTGATTGTCGGTTACGGTTTCATGAGCTTTTACTTCAGTCTTCAGTTTGTTGGACAACTTCTTAACTTCTTCTGTCATCTCGATGTCGATAGTCATCAAGTACTCCATCAGCTCTCAAATCGAACTGCCACGTGTGATCTGAAAGAGGACTATTAAATCCGTCCTACAATTGAACTCTTCAGCCGACAACTATTCTGACAGATGTCGACATCAGTAGCTCCTGTTGTGGAGCTCAATGATCAAGATTATAGGAAACTTATTTCTAAAGCTTTAACAAGGGTGAGATGAAGGACAAAATGAGGATCCTTCGCAGTGATTTTTGTTGTATTTTCCCGCCAGATAATGGAGAGGATCAGAAATTTGGTGATTTCAAACCATAGACTAACATCAACTGCGTCGATTACATGAAACTTTTATATTGAAAATCCCATCATCAGCTGTTACAGAGACGAATTCGATCTTATCTTAAAAGCGTTTACTATTCTCTTGGTCTATCAGAGCGTCGATATGTCTGCAGAGATGGCAGCAGAATCGATGGAAATTGTAACGATGGCGATTGATAAGCACCAAGCTACCAAGAATTACGAAGTAAGCGTCATACAGATAACCGTATTGGTGGCCATTTATTGATGATAACCACTATCACGAATGCACATTGTCCCAATCCAACAATGCTACTGCATAATACACTACAGTACACTTTACTACCCAAAAATACCGAACTCGAAATGACACTACGAACTAACATGGCACAGTAACGCAATAGGAATACAGTCACAAATTAAGGAACATTACATTCAACCTCTCAAAAAAGATTCTATTAATTTGTGCCGATTCTGCAATTCTAACAGGCCGCTGCGCAGTTGATAAAATCAACAATGGATAAAAAGTTCGGCGCTGCATGGCACTGTGCAATAGGAGAGGGATTTGGATTTGAAATAACTTATCAAGCGAAAAATATGATTTATGTGTATTATGGGACAATCGGAATCTTAGCATATAAGTGCTAATTCTGTTGAACTAAATGTTAAGTGCGTGTCATGTCATTTGTCCGTACGTTTTGTAAGTACGGTCACATCAGGAAATTGAAGAAATGAATATTCTTCAAAGTACTTTTCTGTCTATGTTGTGTCAACAATTGTTTCTGCCAGCAATAGTATGAGATGTTCTAAATATGAGATTGATGAATACCATATCATACTGTATCATATCATATTATATCAGATAGATTGTCCGTATCTATCTGTATCAGTCTCCACTGTGCTCTACTGTGCGTGCACATTTCATATTTCATGTAAATAAAAGAAAAAAAGAAACGCTCTATAACAAAAAGAGAGAAAAAATTTCACAAACGTTTACAACGTTTGTCGCACGCTCTGCCAATTATTGCGTACGGGAAGCCAAATTTAGTTGACCATTTAAGTTAAAATATCATATCGCCCCTTTGGCTGTGGTCGCAACTATACCCTCGAAATGCCTTTTGGTAGTACGCAGCATGCTGTCAAAACCACGGATATAAGCCTACTTCCGTAAGATGTTTTTGAGCAAAAACCCGGAAGTCTGCCTTAAACTGCGCCATAATACTGTGGAAGTAGTGTAGATCTTGGGTCAAATTCTAGATTAAACTCTCTCGAGTCTGATCTATTTTTATTTTGGATTTTGGGTACGAAAAGCTGTGTTCGTCAACAAAAATAAAAAATAAATTCTTTTCTACGGGCGTGAATGTTTGTTATAATTCTAATATAAAAGCGTGAATGAAAATTAGATATTTTGTACAACAGTGCGTACATACATGGGGGTAAG
>JAYUFM010000052.1:0-1935 GCA_043738715.1 bacterium
TGAATTACGACCTGTCTTTCGCCACAACAAGCCAACACACCACAAATATTCAATCATAAATAGCTCTGCCTACGCAGCACATTTTTCAGCGCTGTTAGTTGATTCCCTTTGTTCGTACTGTCCGCTGGATTTCTGTGAAATGTTGTCTGAAACCAACTCATTTTAGCCTCCTTATTTTGTCGCAGCAAACGAACGTCATCTTCCTTCGGCATGCAATCGATGACATCATGGTCGCTCACGACGCAATGTGACGATCAATAAAAAGCGCGGTATTGCGGATAAAGTTGTCGTTATTACGAATATCGCGAGAAATCGAGAAGGGAAGCTAAACTGTTTCACCATCACAGCCTGGCGTGAAGGACAATAAAATGAAGGGAGCTATCAAGGAATACAACTTAACCGTGGACTATTGCGCCTTTATGATAGCGATCGTTATAACATGTCACAAGGTTGATGCTGCGAACAGCAACACTCAATGGAGTGGTGAGGAGTTAGCAGAAAAGTTGAATTTGTCACCTCAAGCACAGCAACCAAATTTCCATGTGAATCCTCTTGCCCTAAAGCAAGGGCTGGTATTATTCCAACGGTATCTGCACAAATGGGGTGTTTCAACGGTAGTCTTGTATCAGGAGGAAAAAACAACATTAGAGTACTTCAATGTCGGAGAAATATTGAGAAGCGTGGAGGTTAAATTTGCAACATACCAGAACCTGGGTAGTGAGAGGAGTGATGATGATACACTGAAGCTCATCGTGATAATAAGGAATAAGCTTCTCTCGCTGGCAGGCTATGAGAAATCGAATCATGAATCTCCTTGTTCGGTTTTTGGTAGTTTATACCTACCTCTAGCTACAAATTTATCACCCATTAAAGCGACACCCAAATCTACACCAACGAGTACAGTTCAGTACGTTCAAAAACAATACAAAGTTCGAAAGTCACCATCAAAGCTTGGAAAAAGAGCTATTTACAACAGTACTAAAAAAGTTCTTTCCTCAGCAGTCAAATCTTTTGGGGACAAGAATGCCCTATTTTACTTAGAATCAGCTGTTAAAAAACTACAAAAAAAAAGAGATCGTAGTCAACTTGAAGAAGAATATGAAATAGAAAAGTCTGATGAAGATAGTGAGGAAGAGTCAAACATCACAAGTCTTGAAAATGATGATCGCGTCGTTGATGCCGTAAACTTATTTGCAGTTAAAAATATCACATACACAGAGGACGACAAAACCGAAATTTTAGCATTATTTCAAATTATTCAAGGAATCGCAGAAGAAAAAAAATATAAAAATTGTAAAAAAGTTGCAGCAGAAACAACATCATCGATTCTAAATGGAAATGCGTACTATTCTAACCTCACCCCAAGGACTATTATTCGCTGGATATCTGTTCTCAATAATGTGAAGAATTCAACTGGCCCTAAAATAATTGACGAGTTTGAAGAAGAATATGAAATAGAAAATTCTGATGAAGAAAGTGAGGATGAGTCAAACATCACAAGTCTTGAAAATGATGATCGCGTCGTTGATGCCGTAAATTCTTTTGCAGTTAAAAACATCACATATACAGAGGACGACAAAACAGAAATTCTAGCATTATTTCAAATTATTCTAGGAATCGCAGAAGAGAAAAAATATAAAAATTGTAAGAAAATTGCCGCAGAAACAACATCATCGATTCTGAATGGAAATGCGTACTATTCTAACCTCACCCCAAGGACTATTATTCGCTGGATATCTGTTCTTTATAATGTGAAGAATTCAACTGGTCCTAAAATAAATGATGAGTTCGAAGAAGAGGTTTGGGGGAAGTTAATGCTATGTGTGTTCGAAAAGGTAACAATATTCACCTCATTTGCGCACCATTTCAATCTAATTTAATTTGATTTAGTTTAATTTAATTTAGTTTAATTTATTTTAATTTTATTCATTTAAT
>JAYUFM010000053.1:0-14970 GCA_043738715.1 bacterium
AATAATACTACAGGTGTCGGTAACACTTTTCTTGGCGATACTGCAGGTTACTCGAATTATGATGGAGGTAGTAATACAATTATAGGATACAACGCAAATGTTGGATCTGGCTCTTTAACTAATGCAACAGCAATTGGTTATGGGGCTGTCGTAAATAATTCGAACTCGATGGTTCTCGGAAACGGTGTTTATGTTGGTATTAACAATTCTTCACCTTCATATCAACTAGATGTTTCAGGTGAAATCCATTCAAATTCAGATATCTGCACAGACAGTTATTGTATGAATTCTTTGTCGGATTCTCGATTGAAAACTGATATCATGTATTTAGCTTCAAGCACTAATGCTTCAACAACGCTTGAAAAAATTCTGACACTTAATCCTATTAGCTATAAATGGAATGATATTTATTTAAATAGTCATAAAGGTCTTATTGATGCAACAACTACAAAACTTGGATTTATCGCACAAGACATGAATGTTGTATTTCCAGAGGTTGTTACTCACAACAGTGATGGCTTCTTGGGTATCGACTACAGCAGACTCACAGCAGTCCTTACACAAGGTCTAAAAGATGTTTATGTTATTGTTGTTGATCTAAAAAATAAAGTTGGTTCTATGTTTACTTGGTTTGGAGGCGACGGTTCAAAGTTTACAGTCCAAGGAGATGTTTGTGTTGATGGTACATGTATTACAAAAGATGAATTCAAACAGATGTTGATTAATGCAAAGGGGAACTCACCGGTTGCTCCAAGTACGCCATCAATCGGATCACCAGATTCATCAAACTCCGGTGATTCATCATCTACAACAGCTAGCACCACAATACCTACTGATACAGGTTCAAATACAACAGGAAGCACAACATTAAATGATCAGGGAAATGGCAGTTCTACAAGTTCTAACTCATCACCTAATACAGAATCTACACAATCATCTACTGATACTGTAACTATTTCTCCTGCGAACTAACTTATCCACATAGTCATTATTTTTTGAATTTTTGACTTTTCATGAAAAATGCTAAAATATCTACTATGAAAATATATTCAATTTTAGTTCCATTTACACTAGGTGTTTTTCTTACGGTTTTTGTTTATCAAGCTTATACTATCTATCAACTAAGATCTGTTGTTGCAAGTAATCAAGCCACATTATCTCAGGTTGTAGGTTTTTTGAATACACAAATTCAAGGCTCTCAGACAACTCAGCCTGGACAGGCAACTCGACCGACAAACACGACTGTTAATACATCGACATCTGCCGCAAGTAGTTCTGCAAAGAAATAATTTTAAGTTTTTTGTTTGATAAAAAACATCCTTGGGAGCAGGGGTGTTTTTTAATGGTGCATCAAAGCAGATTTTAAGGTAAAATTACAGTATTACTTTATTAAAATTTAATATTACACATAAACACAAATGACACGAGTAGCAATAAACGGAGCGGGACGAATTGGCAGAGCTTTTTTAAAGCTTGCAATGACAAATCCAGAATTAGAAGTAGTAGCGATTAACGATATTGGAGATATAAATAATATTGCGTACTTGTTGAAATACGACACAGTATATAAGGCAAGTGGTTTAGATGTAAAGGTTGAGGGAGCGCCCGGAATGGATGGTGCTGCAGGAAATCAAGGTTTCGTAATTAATGGAAAAAAGGTAGCCTACACATCTGTAAAAGATCCAGCAACATTGCCTTGGGCAGCAATGCAAGTTGATGTAGTTGTTGAATCAACAGGTTTATTTACAAGTTTTGAAAAAGCACGTGCACACATCACTGCAGGTGCAAAACGTGTTGTTATTACAGGTCCAGTAAAAGACGATCCAAAGGACGCAACTGAGGCAACTGTGCTGATGGTTTTGAACGAAGGTGCCCTTGCTGACGCTGTGGTGACTTCTAATGCGTCTTGTACAACAAATGCAGGCAGTCCTTTGATGGCGATTTTAGATGAAACGGTTGGAATTGAAAAAGCCCTCCTTAACACTGTGCATGCATATACAGCTAGCCAGACAATTGTTGATGGTCCAAGTAAAAAAGATTTCCGTGAAGGTAGAGCCGCGGCGCAAAATATTGTGCCGTCTTCGACGGGCGCCGCTGTTGCTGTTACAAAGGTCCTTCCACAACTTGCTGGTAAATTTGATGGTATCTCTATCCGCGTCCCAGTGCCAGTAGGTTCAATTGTAGATATTACATTTATTTCAAAGCGTCCAACTGATGCAAAAGAAATCAATGATATTTTAAAGAAAGCCTCAATGGATCCAAAATGGGCTGGTATCTTTACAGTTGTCGAAGATCCTATCGTTTCAAGTGATATTGTTGGAAATACTCATGCATCGATTGCTGACCTTGCGTTTACGCGTGTTGCCGATGGAAACCTAGTAAAGGTGCTTGCTTGGTATGACAATGAAATGGGGTACACTCATACATTGGTACGACATGTGGTGATGGCAGGAAAGGCTATAAAATAGTTTTCAAAATTTTTTGTCAATGTATAGATATGGTGTTATCCTTAAAGGAGAGTTTATCCACACTTTGAATCTTAGGGTTGTAAGGTGTTATGATGTACATCCTTTTATAAAGTAACTCATATTGATTAAAAAATGAAAATATATCTAGCGACAGATCATGCAGGTTTTCAGCATAAAGAAGTCCTAAAAAAATATCTACAAGATGCAGGGCATGAAGTAGAAGACTGCGGAGCAAATAAAGAAGTTGAAGGAGACGATTACGTTCCATATATAGTTATGGCAGTCCGTTCTATTTCAGCTGATCCAAATTTACGCGGTGTGATTTTTGGCGGATCGGGCCAGGGAGAAGCAATCACAGCAAATCGTTTTCCTGGTGTTCGTGCTGCAGTTTATTACGGTGGTCCGACTGAAATTGTTAAACTTTCAAGAGAGCACAATGACTCTAACGTCCTTTCTATTGGTGCAAGATTCGTCACTGTTGATGAAATGAAATCCGTAGTCGATCTATGGTTAGTAACTGAATTTTCAAAAGGAGAAAGACACATTAGAAGAATCAAAGAGATCGATAATCTAAGTTGGTAATAATTTAAACCAAAAATAATTATAAGTATGCCAGAAAAAACAAGACCAGAAATAGTTCCAGCAGTCATTCCATTTGATTTTTACGAACTTGAAGACAAGGTTGCTGAAATCGCAGGGCACGCAAGAACAATCCATATAGATGTTTGTGATGGTATTTTTACTGGAAATACATCTTGGCCTTGGTCCGGAGATAAAATTTTCCAAAAAATTATTGATGGTGAGGTTGGCTTTCCGGTGTGGGAGGATGTTGATTATGAAGTTCACCTTATGACTGCGCATCCTGAGAAGGATATTTTTGATTGGGTACTTGCAGGGGCATATCGAATGGTTGTGCAATTAGAAAGTTTTTTTCCACACCACGGTAAAGATTTTGATGAAAGGGGGCGAGCCAGGTTTGATGCAATGCTTGAAAAAATGAAAACAGAACACGGATTCAATCCGGACAATGATGATGATTTTTATCAAATAGGTCTTGCTGTAACCCTCGATACGCCAATAGAGATAATAAAACCTCTTGTTGAAAAATTCCATTTTATTCAAGTTATGTCTATCCCGTCAATTGGATTTCAGGGCGCATCATTTGATGAACGTGCTTATGAAAGAATTAAGGAATTAAAAAAATACATTAATGAATTATCTGAAAAAAATGAAGGTTCAATGGAAATTCACAAAGACATAGCAGTTGATGGTGGTGTCAATGATAAAAACGCAGTGCAGTTAGTAGAGTCAGGAGCCAATCGTTTGGTAGTTGGATCTTTTATTTTTAAAAATGAAATACCAAGTGTCGCAGTTGATGAGTTGAAAGTATTGTTTGATTAGACTTATTTAATATATAATAGATGGGTATGTCGATCACTGATAACCAAGTTAGTTTTTTAGAAGAGAAAGCAAACCTCATTAGGCAATCAATTATTGAAATGTTGCTTGAGGCAAAATCCGGACATTCTGCTGGACCCTTAGATATGTCAGATATTTTTTCTGCATTATATTTTCACGAACTACGACACAAATCTGATGATCCTACTTGGTCGGAACGGGACAGGTTAGTTTTATCTAACGGACACATTTGTCCAGTTCTATATGCCACTATGGCACACAGTGGATATTTTCCAGTTTCAGAATTAAAGACTTTGCGAAAATTTGGTTCACGACTTCAAGGTCATCCTCATCGTGAATTTTTACCAATGTTGGAAAATAGTTCAGGTCCATTAGGATGTGGTTTGTCACAGGCAGTTGGAATGGCAATTGCCGACAAAATGGATAATGGACGCGTAAATAAACGTTTTATATATTGTCTACTAGGTGATGGTGAATTAAACGAAGGTCAAAATTGGGAAGCAATAATGTTGGGAGCAAAAGAAAAATTAGGAAATCTAATTGCAATCGTTGATCGCAACAATATTCAGATTGATGGTTTTACCGAAGACATAATGCCGTTGTCACCATTATTTGAAAAGTGGAAGTCATTTAATTGGCATGTTCAGGAAATTGACGGTCATGACATGCGAGCCATTATTGGAGCGATTGAAATTGCAAAGTCTGCTTTTGATAAGCCATCGGTGATTATTGCGCACACTGTTCCAGGCCGAGGAGTTTCATATATGGAAGGACGATATCAATGGCACGGATCACCTCCAGGAATTTCTGAAATGGAAGGTGCACCAGAAAAAGCAAAACAAGGCGAGGTCGCCCTTGAGGATTTACGCACTTTACACGGCAGGATAATAGGGGAACATCAATAAACATGAAAGATATTATGTTAAACAAAAAAATATTTGATAAGGACATAGAACAAGTGCCAATTCGAAGAGGATTTGGTGAAGGACTTGTTCTTGCCGCTGAAAAAAATAAAAATATTGTTGGCCTTTGTGCAGATCTGACAGACTCTACAATGATGAACTTATTCAAAAATAAATTTCCTGAAAGATTTGTGGAAATTGGAATAGGAGAACAGAATTTGGCATCTGTTGCTTCTGGAATGGCAGCAATGGGTAAGCTCCCTTTTATCAGTTCTTATGCAATGTTTAGTCCTGGGAGAAATTGGGAACAGATCAGAACTACAATTTGCTACAACGATCGTAAAGTCATTATTGCAGGTTCACACGCTGGTGTCTCAGTAGGTCCTGATGGCGGTACACATCAGGCAATCGAAGACATTGCGATAACTCGCACCATTCCTAATATAACTGTCATTTCGCCGTGTGATGCAATCGAAGCTAGAAAGGCAACCCTAGCAGTTACAGAATCCAGCCAGAAAACTCCTGTGTATCTACGATTAGCACGTGAAAAAACTCCTGTAATAACTTGTGATGAGACACCATTTGAAATCGGTAAGGCTCGAATTATCTACGAAGCCAACAAAGCCCTTTTAAAAAAAGAACGTGCTGATGTTGGAATTATTGCAACAGGTGCTTTGGTCTATAAAGCGATTATGGTTGCTCGTCAATTCGAGAAAAAAGGAATTGCAGTAGCGGTTATGAATTTGTCGACAATCAAACCTCTTGATGGTGATTCAGTAAAGAATTTAGCTGAGGAAGCGGGAGCAATCGTTACAGTCGAAGAACATCAAGTTGCAGGTGGGATGGGAAGTGCTATCGCAGAATTTTTAGCTGCCAACATATCGCACTATGTTCCAATAGAATTTATTGGTGTTCACGATCAATTCGGTCAATCAGGTACACCCGATGAACTTATCGAACATTATGGAATGGGAGAGTCGCATATCGGCGCAGCAGTAGAGAAGGTAATTAGAAGGAAAGTTTAAAAACAAGGTCACATTATTGGAGTCGGGGAGAATAACATTCAGACTCGTCCATTTACAATTAATTGTAAACCGTCACAAAATATTTTAATATTTTTGAATTAAAATTCACCCAATCTGTGTGGTTTATTTCTACTATTAAATAAACTTCGGTTCCCATCCTTCAGGTTGTTTTTTCAAAAATTCCATCAATTGTTCTTCTGTCAGAAGACCTTTTTGCGCACCGACATATTCACAAACACTCATTGAATTTACAGAACCCCACTTCATTGCAGTTGTAATGTCTAATCCTTTTAAAATTGCAATAGTAAAAGTAGAGGCAAACGCATCTCCAGCACCTGTTCTTTCGTAAGCAGGTTTTTGGTCAGGGAACATTTCAAGATGCGCTGGCTTTCCATCTATAAGTGCATACGAACCCTCGGACCCATCAGTAATAACTGGAATTTTTGGTCCCAATGCTTTTACGCCAGCAAGTAGCGTAGGTAGATCACGGCTATTAGTGTTTAAAATTATCTGCGCTTCTTCAACATTACAGAAAAATAATTCAGTGTGTTTGTAAATTCTTTCAAGTGCGGCAGCTCCAAATTTAATTTGATAAGTTCCTGGTTGGAAAACCAATTTAATTTCTGGGTGCGCGTCTAAGTGGTCTACAATTTTATCGTGGAAGGGAAGAGACTTTTCACCAAGAGAGCTGAGGTACAACATTTTAGGCGAGCCAATATCTGGTAGGTTTAATGGATAGTCTTCGTGTTTAATTAAAATTGTACGATCTTTTTCAAACCATAGTACATAGTGATAATTTGTTTTTAAACCCTTATTTATAGCCACAAAATCAGTTTCTACTTTTTCTTGTTTCAGTCGATCAATACATTCTTGTCCATGCTGATCATCACCAATATTTACCACTAGTCCAGATGACAATCCAAGTCGTGCTGCTGAAACAGAAGCGTTAGCACTGTTTCCAACAGCAGGGACTTCTTCTGCAAATTCAAATGGAATTTTTTCACCGTATGCCATACAAAGTTCCTTTTTCCCAGTCGCTTCATCCTTGGTTACGTGTGCATTATTAATGCGAATAAAAGAGTCAATAACGATGTCACCAATCGCAACAAAGTCTAGGTTTTTTGGATCATTTTTCATATGTATTATTGTATCAACCTAAGGTGCACAAAGCACACTTGACGTCAGGCCGCTACGGTTGTAGTATTTTGTTCAGGTTTCAACTTCTACATTAGGTGGGTGGCTGCAAGCACATGAATCATAAATAGATTGCGGCCGCCCAGCTATTTTGGAATTTGATCTGTACTTTTAAAATTTGAACTTGTGTTAAGTGGTATTTTACGTTTTAAATCGATTTCACTTTGATACGACGTATTGACTCCTCTCTATAATCTATCTGGATTTTAATAATGAAAGATTGATAAAAGAGGGTAGACAACATGTCGTCTCAAAGTGTTCACCGAACTCTAAGAGGTGCACCAAGGAACGGCATCAAGAAAAAAACAAACCGAACCAACCAAAAAACCAAGGTATAGTCATGGCTAAAGTAACATCAGTAAAAGCAGCGTCGTCAAAAGCAAGCGGGAAAGCAGCCAAACCCGAAGAAGAAAAATACACCCCGGCACCTCGTGTCCGGGATGAATGGGACATTGTCAAACGGAGGAATGAGGAAGAACCTCTCTACTATGACATGGGAAGGAATCGGCTCCAGCTCGTGCGAGTCAATTCCGGCTCAGTCATTGACAAAGATGCGCTCCAGATCGATCTGGGAATCGATCCAAAGAGGGCGTTCATTCAATTCGAACACCTCGAAGACCTTGGACCCGAACTCGAAGAAATCTTTCGGGCAATCCACAAAGTGGATCATCCGAAAGTGGCCACCTATGTCATTCCTGTTCGGAACGGTACCCCGGAGATTCAACTCCTCGAGGTCTGGTTCGAGGCAGGGATGCATCCCAAAATCAATGATGAAGCGACAGCGCCCATCGACAGCGCAAAAATCGCTGCAGCCGGCGTCCTCATCAGGTTGCCGAAAACGGTAACCGCCAAGAAAAAGAAGTAACCCCCAAACACCACCACACCAACCACAAGTTCAAAAACCAAAAAGCCCCCGGCGCGACAAACGCCGGGGGCTGAACTTTGTCTGTAAAATTGGTACAATGTATTTTATGAATTCACAACAAACACCACCATCGACACAGATGGCCCCAAAAACTTTTTCAAATGGATTAACTTATAGAGAAACAATCAATGATGCACGAGCTAAAAAAATTTCTATTGGACATTTTAATATTTCAAACCTAGAAGCTTTAAAAGGAATAGTTCAAGCCGCAATAAAATTAAATGTTCCAGTTATCATTGGAGTATCAGAAGGAGAGAGAGACTATGTTGGAGTAGAGCAAAGTGTGGCTTTAGTAAATGCATATCGTGTGCAAAACAACAATCACCCTATTTTCTTGAACGCTGACCACACATATTCATTTGAACGTGTAAAAGAGGCAATTGATGCAGGATTTGATTCTGCAATTATCGATGGAGCGAAACTTTCTCTTGCAGAAAATATGGAAATGGCAAAAAAGAGCGTTGATTACGCAAGAGAGGTACAAAAAAATACTGGTCGCGATATTATTATAGAAGGGGAATTGGGATACATTGGAACCTCATCAAAAATTTTGGATGCTATTCCTGATGGAGTTGGTCTTGACCCTGCGTCGTTGACTTCAAAAGAAGACTCTCTCGCTTTTATCCGTGAGACTGGTGTTGATATGTTAGCACCGTCTGTGGGAAATGTTCATGGGATGTTACGAAGTGGTGCAAATCCTGCTCTTAACATTGGCAGAATAAAAGAATTATCAGATGCAGTGAATATGCCGATGGTTCTCCATGGTGCATCAGGTATTTCAAATGATGACCTTTTAGCGGCATCGGAAAATGGTATGACAATTATCCATTACAATACAGAATTGCGTGTGGCTTTTCGTGATGCGGTACGTGATAGTCTTGCTAAAAATCCAGATGAAGTGGCACCATACAAAATCCTAGCATCATCGGTTGAGGCGGTACAAAGAGTCGTTGAAGAAAAATTAAAAGTGATGAACCGCATTAAGTAATTAAATAAATTTAAAGATTAAATGAAGCCAGAAATACTAGAAAAACTGAGAGCCTGTTTTCAGGGTGATATGTATACAGATCCTGCTGTTTTGAATGAATATAGCCATGATGCCAGTGTCTGCGAGATAATTCCCCAGGTTGTCGTGTGTCCGAAGACAGCCGCAGATATTCAGTCAATCGTACGTTTTGTGTCTGAAAATAAACCCGAAAATCCAGAATTATCCATCACGGTGCGTTCGGCTGGAACAGACATGTCAGGCGCACCAATAGGAGAGTCTATAATAATTGATGTTAACAAGTACATAAAAGGAATTATTTCTTGGGGTCAAATAAAAAAGGGAAATGGAAAAGTTGGGATTGAAAACGAAGATTCGCTAGATGTAACAGTGTTGCCGGGAACTTTCTACAGAGATTTTGAAAAAGAAACGATGTCTCGAGGCTTTTTCCTGCCGAGCTATCCCGCATCTAGGTTAATAAACACAGTCGGTGGAATGGTTGGAAATAATTCAGCAGGAGAGAAAACTTTGGTTTATAGTCAAACGGAAAAATATGTAAAAATGTTGAAGGTAATTTTACAGGACGGAAATGAATATTTTATTAAACCTATTTCACGAATAGATTTAGAAAAAAAGATTTCTCTCGGTGGTGTGGAGGGGGATTTGTATAAAAAGATTTGGAAATTAGTTTCAGAAAATGTTGATGAAATTGCTATGGCAAAACCGGTTACCTCAAAAAATTCAGCTGGTTATTCAATCTGGAATGTGTGGAAAAAAGAAAATCAAGAAATTGCTGAAAATTATTTTGACTTAACAAAAATTATTGTAGGATCGCAAGGGACGCTTGGTATTGTGACAGAGATTACATTTAGTCTAGTTCCAGTGCATCCAAAGTCACAAATGTTAGTAGTATTCATGCCGACCCTTGACCCAATTGGTCCACTTGTAAAAGATATTTTACCTTTTACACCAACCAGTCTTGAATCTTACGATGAAGACACAATTAAATTAGCAGTAAAATATTTTCGGGACTTGCCGTATCAAGGAAAGATTATAAATTTTTTGAAACTGGCTTGGAATTTTTTACCAGAATTTCAAATGGCACGTGAGAATGGATTTCCAAAGTTGGTGCTATTAATTGAATTTACAGGAGATAATGACTCAGTAATATCAAAGAAAATTGAAAAATTATCTACGTTAATCGACAATAAATATAAATTAAAAACTGAACATGTCACAAGCGTATCTAAAGCCAGAAAATATTGGACCATTCGCAGAGAGAGTTACAACTTACTTCGTAAACATGCATCAGGAAAACGCGTTGCCACTTTTATAGAAGACGTTATTGTTCCACCTGAACATCTACCAGAATTTTTTCCAAAACTGCGTGAAATTCTACATTCTTACGATTTAACTTACAGTATTGCCGGGCACGCCGGTAGTGGAAATTTCCATGTTTTTCCATTGATGGATTTCAAAAATCCGCAGCACGTACAAGATATTTTAGATATTTCTGAGAAGGTTTACACATTAGTTGCTCAATACCAAGGTTCCATTACCGCCGAACATAGCGATGGAATTGTCCGGGGACCCTTCCTTTCAAAGATGTTTAGCCAAAAAACCCTTGAAATTTTTGTTGACCTCAAAAAGTCATTTGACCCTCAAAATATCTTTAATCCAGGTAAGAAGGTGGGAGCAACCCTAGAATACCTCAAAAACCACATTATTAAGGGGTAGGGGGTTGATTTCTTCTTTAAAATATATATACTTTCAGAACTATGATATCAATCACTTTAGAAAAGCGAGCGCCGGGAGCAAAACTTGGATCTCTTCGAACATCTGGAAAAATTCCTGCTGTTATGTATGGTCCAAAAAATCCTTCAGAATCAGTTACTGTAAATGAAATTGAATTTATTAAGGCTTTCCGTCAGGCCGGTGAATCAACAGTTATTGTTGCAAATCTTGATGGCGCAGAACACGAAACATTGGTTCATGATATGGATCTAGATCCTGTTACAAGCAAAATTCGTCACATTGACTTTTTGGTACTTGAAAAAGGAAAGAAAATTACACTGCATGTTCCTCTTGAATTTACTGGAGAAGCGTACGCTGTTAAAACTTTGGGCGCCCTTCTAGTTAAGGTTCTTCACGAAGTTGAAATCGAAGCAATGCCAAAGGATCTTCCTCACGAAATTATGGTTGATATTTCTTCCCTGGCTACTCTTGAATCACAAATTAAGGCAGGAGACCTTAAACTTCCAGCAGGTGTTACATTAAAGACTGATGTAGAAGAAATTGTTGCCATCGTTGCAGCTGCTAAGGAAGAAGTTGAAGAAGTTGCTGCTCCTGTTGACCTATCTGCTATCGAATTATCTGAAAAGAAGGGAAAGAAGGATGAAGAGGGTGTTCCTGAAGAGGCAGCTAAATAATCTTAGAAAAATAAAAAAACTGTTCAGACCGGAATAACCCCCTTAGAGAAATTTAAAGGGGGTTTTCCTTTGACTCAACCCTTCGGGTTTCCGTCAGATCTTCACAGTGTTTTTTATTTTTCTAAAAATGTTACAATTATCTGACATGAAGTCGTTTTCGTATTGTTTTTTAAAATTTTCACGCACTGCTTTAGGGATACTTCTAGCTATTTGCGTAGTAAATAGCTGTATATTATATAACCCTCAAGTAGTAAATGCTCAGCAAGCAACTAATCCTAATCTGACACCTGATCAGGAGCGTGCTTTACGTGACGAATTGGCCCAGATTGAAAAACAGATTCAAGATCAGCAGAATACCCTAAATCAGAAGCAAGGGGAGGCAGTTTCAATTTCACGAGATATTTCTATTTTAGACGCCCAGATAAAACAGGCAAAACTTAAGATTCGTGCTCATGAAATTTCTATTCAAAACTTAGGTAAAGATATCGAGGTTAAGAAAAATACAATCGAAGCTCTAAGTGAGCGAATTGCAAAAAGTAAAGAATCAATGTCTCGTATTTTACAAAGAACAGAGGCATTGGACAATTTTTCTACAATCGAGGCAATGCTTAGTGGTCAAAAGATGTCTGACTTCTTTGTTGATGTCGGAAATTATTCAAATATCAAAAGGGATTTAAAAGCACTTTTGGATGATATTACTAGTGCCAAAGCTCAAAATGAACAGTTAAAGCAAGAACTGGATGACAAGCGTCAGCAGGAAATTTTTACAAAAGTAAACGTTGAAGAAGAACAGAAATCAATTCAAGCATCTGAGGGACAAAAGCAAAAATTATTGAGTCTTAATAAGAGCGAACAAGCTAATTACAAGAAATCAATTTCTGATAATCAAGCAAAGGCGAGCGAGATTAGAAATGCATTGTTTGCACTTCGTGATACACCTGCGATTAAATTTGGAGACGCGGTGACTTATGCGAAAAAAGCCGCACAGGCAACTGGTGTGAGACCTGCTTTTCTTCTTGCAATTATTCAACAGGAAAGTAACCTCGGAGCAAACGTGGGAGCATGTCGCCTGACAGATACAACAACAGGTGCGGGAATTAAAATCAAAAGCGGAAACCCAGTTTCAAATTTGATGAAGCCAAGTCGTGATATTCAACCATTCCTTCAAATCACTAAAGACGTTGGTCGCGACCCGTTAAAACAAGCGGTCTCTTGTCCATTAGATGTTGGCTACGGAGGGGCAATGGGCCCCGCGCAGTTTATCCCTTCAACATGGGTATTGTTCTCTAGCAGGGTAGCAAGCGCCATGGGTAGGAATAGTGCTGATCCATGGGATCCACAGGATGCAATTATGGCTTCTGCAATGTATTTGGGGGATTTAGGCGCAGGTGGAGGAAATGCAAGTAGTGAAAAGAATGCAGCCTGCAAGTACTATTCAGGCCGATCTTGTACTGGATCAAATAAGTTTTATGGTAATCAGGTAATGGATCGGGCGGATACTTTGCAAGGAAATATTGATATATTGCAGAATTCTTAATCTTCTGGTAATATCCTAGGACTATGAAAGCCGAAATACACCCAGAATATAATAAAGACGCAGTATTCACATGTGCATGTGGAGCTGTCTATAAAATTGGTTCAGTAAAGAAATCAGTGAATGTTGAAATTTGCTCAAATTGTCACCCATTCTATACAGGTCAGGAAAAGGTATTGGATACAGCGGGACGAGTTGAGAAGTTCAAACTTAGAGCTGCGAGTACTAAAAAAGTTGTAAAAAAAGCAAAGTAACTTTGCTTAGAAAAAGCCACTATTGAGAAATCACGGTGGCTTTTTCTTTTGATATAATAAAACCATGGACATAGAAGCCCTCAAAAAAAACCACGAGACAAACTATCTTGCTACAGAATATGAAAGGCTCGAAAAAGAAAAACGAGAGGTTTTAGCCATGGGGGAATCTGATTCATCAATGAAAGAAATGGCAGAAGATGATGCAAAAAATCTGGATATACAAATAGAGGACGTTAAGCAAAAAATTCAAGGTATCTTAGATAGAGATAAAGAAGAGGATGATTTTCCATCAGAAGTTATTTTAGAAGTTCGACCAGGAACAGGAGGGGAGGAGGCTGCACTCTTTGCTGAAGAATTGGCTAATATGTATTTAAAGTACGCCGCGACCAGAGGTTGGCAATCACAAACCATTGATATTTCTGAAAGCGAATCAGGAGGGTACAAGAATGCTTCTTTTGAATTGAAGGGTAAGCAGATTTATAAATATATGAGATATGAAACAGGAGTCCACCGTGTACAACGTGTTCCAGCCACAGAAAAATCAGGACGTATTCATACATCAACTGCCTCTGTGGTTATTTTACCGTTACGCAAAAAGGTGACTGTTGAAATTAATCCAGGAGATATTGAAATGGAATTCTCTCGATCTGGTGGGGCAGGAGGGCAAAACGTAAACAAGGTAGAAACTGCAGTGCGACTGATTCACAAACCAACGGGTATTGACGTACGTTCAACTTCTGCGAGAAGCCAGCTCAAAAACCGTGAACAAGCTATGCAAATTTTGATGGCGAAATTGCAGCAATTAAAAGAGGAAGAAGAAGCAAAAAAATATGCTAAAAATCGTAAGGATCAAATTGGTACAGGGGATCGTTCCGAGAAGATTCGTACATACAACTTTTTACAAGACAGAATTACAGACCATCGTATTAAACAATCGTGGCACAGTATTGAACGCGTGATGGCAGGTGAATTTGGCCAAATTATGGATACCTTGCAGAATTTTAACGGTGAGGTTGGTGAGGGTTCCGATGAGGATGATGAATAATCTATTGTATTGACCAGCTGCAAACTTAGGAGTATAAATTTTATGAATTTAGGACTTTTAAATTTGCCTGGAATTCACTTCGGTATAAAACGACTTTAAAATAATAAGGTCATTTTATACCGAAGTGAATAGCTTCGGTAATTTCACCACCAACCAAAAAGCAGAAACAAGAAAGGACACATTATGCAAGACGCTCGTAAAGTACTTACTTTTCCTGGACCAGGGATGAACGTTGAACCGATTGAGATTTCAAAGTTGCCAACCGTCAGTTTGCCTCAATGGCACAGAGGTCCTATTTTTTCAGGCGTCGTACCGCCTCGAAAGGTCAATGTGAATCACTTGGCCAGGGAGGTTTACATGTACACTGGGAAATTAAGGGGTAACCCAGGATTGACCATTCACAGGGTTCTCGAAGGTCTCGTTGATTCCTTTGGGATGGAAAAAGATCCACAAAGCACACCTATCGTCTACAAGTTGGGACGACGTGACAGATTGCACGGCCACCTTGGCAATAGGGAAATTCAATGGCTTGAAGTCATCTGGAGAAGTCTGCCTCGTGCAATCACCAATTGGGCTAAAGGGAGAAGGCTTGTTGGGCTTGCAGGAGCTTTACATCACTGTGATGGGTATCTTTGTGTGCCATGCCTTGACTGCAGAAGTAGTGGTTTAACACCTGAAAAAGACTGGGTCAGAATGGATGATCGGTGGACAGAAGACACCTTTGGGCTGCACTTGAGTCCCGGGGTGTGAAGGGGTTTCATCAGGTGATGGTTTTACCATAAACCCTAGA
>JAYUFM010000054.1:0-5428 GCA_043738715.1 bacterium
GAGGCGGAACTGGGTCCCGCCTCCCCCCGAGTGAAGACTTCGCAGTGGGGCTAGTAGCCGCCGCCTGCCTTTTCGCGTGCGCCGTGGTTCTTGTCGAGCGCGCAGATGCCGATTTTGCCGAGGCCGCGGGAATGTGCGGGATGGCTGGTGCCGTCAATGTCCGCATGTGCGGTCGAGGTGATGCAGTGTTGTTTCATGGTCGTGTTTGTCGCGTGTGTTGTTGTTGTTTGTGTTCTCGTCCAGAACCTCCCGAATTCGGGCTCAGTTCTCATAGACTCTTAAATACTAGCGCTGTATTAAAATCTGTCAAGTTTCCCCAAATAAGGCTGTGGAAAACTTGAATTCCTTGACTACACAGGACCATTTGCTTGACCATTTGAAATTCTTTAGATGTGGGCGATAGAGGACTCGAACCTCTGGCATCAACAACGTCAATGTTGCGCTCTACCAACTGAGCTAATCGCCCGACCCGACAATAGTATTACAAAGACAAGACACTTTCAACTTAATAAGTTGCCTGTGGGTTTTTTGTTGTATCGACTGCTGAAATATTAATACTATCTGGATCAAATAATGATGCATCCTGACTGTTAGAAATATAAATCAAAGTGTTTCCTACCATTTTGAAATAATTACTGTATGGATAACAAGTGCCCGTCCATTCTTCCCCTTTCGATCCTAATAATTTTATATATGCATCATCTGGTGAAACTGTGTAGTGTCTAGAATTTCCTTTTGGAGAACGTATTTTAGACAAGGCCTCAGAATCAACCTTACAATGATTACGCTGATCTGGATTTGGTAGCGATTTAATAAGTCCACTGATAAAAGACTCTACGTTCTCCCCTTTTCCCAAATTCCAATAAGTAAATGCTGGGGTTCCATTAATAGTTGGATTCAATTCGTAGTTCCAATTCTGGTACACAACGTTTGGTTCTATTGCTTGATTAAAGACCGGTGAATTATTTGGACATAGAGCATAATTGAATGATATGACTTTGTATCCCTCTCTACTAAAATCGGTTGAAATAGTAGTTGAAGCAATAAAACATTTTTGATCACCCGTTGCGAAAGTTGGAAAATCATTTTTCTCCCAAACTGTTTTCGGTGTTGTCGTAGCCCAAACATGATCGACCTTAAAGTCCGAGTATTTCCTAGATTCTGCTGGTGGCAATTGATCTGGGTTTGTATTATATGAAATAACAGTTGGTAGATTCGGTGGAGGAACATCTGAGGCTGAACATGGATATGAAGCTGGCTGATCTATTGGACAAGTGGGAACGAAATCGTATAAGTTAAACAAAAATACAAACACTCCAATAACACTGCACGCAACTATTATCAAACCAGCGATAAAGTGACTATCCTTTTCGTCTTTAAAAACTTTTTTCATATGTACTTTTATAAAATCACGCTACGCTGTTTTAATTTAATTGCGAGCTTATTTGTTTATATAATATCACTTTTTTTGCCTTTTTTCTAAAAAATGTTATATTCTTGGGGACAGTTTCGGGCCCCATCGTCTATCGGTTAGGACATCGCCTTTTCAAGGCGAGAAGCAGAGTTCGACTCTCTGTGGGGTCACAAGTGAACGTTGTGAATGTTGTGAACATTCTTGATATACTTACAACGTATGAAAAAATCAAAAAAGTTTTTTATAATAGCCCTCTTGGCTATTTGTATTGGTACTTATGGATATGAAAGCTACATAACAAGCCCAAGATTTATTGAACAACAAGCTATAGACGCAAAAGACCCTTCCAGGTGCGAAAAGCTTCCTATTAGTGCAGGATGGGTCGGGGGTGCGGGATTTCCACGAGCATCGTGTTATTTGGGATCAATTACTTCTATTGGCGATATTTCAATGTGTGGTAAGTATTTTGATTCCGCTAATGATCCAAGTTGGTTTAATCTTTGTCAGTTACAGCTGGCCACTAATAAAAAAGATGCTTCACTTTGTGGTATCAATAACGCTTGTGTAGCTGAAGTAGCAAAAAGCTCTAAAGATGTGTCAATGTGTAACTTGATAGGAATTGATAAATTGCAATTCCCAAACTGGCCTCGTTCTCGATGTATTAGTGAAGCCAATTGGGCGATTAAACTTAATAAATAATACTATGCAACAAACAACGTCTCTACCCTTAGTGGCAATCATTTGCTTTATATTTGGTTACTTAATTTTATCTAAAACGAAAGTGCAAAGAGGCAGTCCTGCATTTATTTTCCTGCTTGTTTTAATCGCATCTGTTGGAAGTTTAATTGTTTGGTATTTATTACCGTGGTCATTAAAAGGAGCAATTTAAGAAAAATCTTAAATTCTGAATACCTAGTTTTACATCAATCCCATTTTTAAAAAGTTCTGAAAGCCACCCAATGGGCTCACAGATTTGATCGCAGCGAAAAGCTGTGACCCCAAGAAAGCAAATTTATTTGCTTTCGGCAGAGGGTCGAAAGGGTTATCCCTTATTTTCGAAAAGTGAGCAAAGCGAAATTTGAGAAAATGGGAAACCCGTACTGGCCCTGTAGGGGCCGACTCTCTGTGGGGTCACCAAATTTAATGTGGTATAGTTTTGATATGAAAAATAACTCAAAGAAAGCCGCTGTGTTGCTACTTGTTGCGATTGCGTTTTTCTTTTTTATTAAATACTTTTATTATATTAATAAGTCTAACCAGTCCGTGGATAATGGCATCGTTGAACATATTTGCACTACTCTTAATACTAGAAATTTACAAATTACAGAATACTCAAATGCCGAAAGTAAGGTGGGCGGATATATGGCTGTAGAAGTTGAGCGCACAGATCCAGCAAGCTTCATATTTGATACTCAAGGAAACCAAATTGAAATGACCTCATTCTTGAAACCTGAAACTAAAGATAGCTTTTCAAAGAAATACACTGACCTCGTAAAAGGATATCCAAGAACGATAATCAAAACCTGCGGGAAATAAACTATTAGATGTAAAAATTAGAGTGCTAGTCTAAATTCTTGAAAAAATTTATAAGATTTGCAACGTGTTCATCCATTCCCACTCCAAGCGATTCACACCCTCTTGCAATTACTGTTCTATCAATTTTCGCGGCGAAGGCCTTTTCACTTAATCTCTTTTTAATTGAACTGACTTTCATATCCTTAAATGGGATTGGGTTTAACTTTCTATACGCATAAAAGATTCCACACAATTCATCGCATGCCATTAATGCAGACGCTAATTTTGTAGCAGGCATAGTCGTAAAACCATTATAGCTGTAGGCATGTGCCTCGACTGCATGAATTAACTCACCTGGATAATTCCATTCCTTAAACCATTTCAAAGATTCGGTTGGATGCGTCTCTGGATGTTCTTCAAAATCCAAATCATGCAGTAGTCCAGTCGTGTACCACAAATTTTTATCTTCATTAAATATTTCCGCATAACCCTCCATAGCTATTGCAACCATTTTTGCATGATATTGCTGGTATTCGTTTTTTACGTGTTTTTCTAATAACACTTGGGCTTCTTCTTTTGTTGGTAAGTTCATATGTTTATTGTAAATTATTAATTGTTCTAAGAAAACCGCCCCACACAAAAGCGCGGAGCGGTGAGAAACGTAAGGATGCTTTATCAATTTACTCCGTGAGTTCTCGGCTTCGGACCAATTCGGATGAGGTTCAACATTTTTAAACTGGTTGGATCGTTGAGTAATCTCTCTATGCGAGAAGCTTCGCTGAATGCTCCGTCGAAATCTTCGAAGCCCATTGGGACCATCTTGACCTCCCCACAACATCTCACGTCTTGGTGATTCACGCCTAGGATATGTTTTGAACCATCTTGCATAACTAGGCCCACCATAAATTTGCGACTAACCTGTCGAACAAGACTATTACACTTATCGCACCTGATGGTAAGTTTTAAGCCACTTGGTTCGATTACATTAATGACTATGTCTCTTTGCACCTTTGCCTCCTTATTTTTGTTGATACGCTCGGGTTATCCGAACGCATGACAAGTGTATGAGTGATCAATATATAAATCAAATTTTACAACAAATTAATCATATTTGTATCATTTTGTTATATATGATAGATTAATTTTATGATCAAAATCCACGACTCTGTGAAAGAAGCCTTGTATGCCGATGAAGAAGCCTTGTATGCTCTAAGCAAAGGTTTTATGAACTTATCTGCATATTCAAAGCAAATAAAGAAAATTGTTGAGCAAAAAACTCGAAAGCCTGTAAAGAATTCTGGTATTGTTGTATCATTATCGCGAATTCAGAAGTCCTTAAAAAAGGTTAGTCCAATGATTCAGGACATAAAAATAAATAATATTACAACGAAGTCTCCCCTTTCAGAGTTGGTTTTTGATAAAAATCCTATGGTTTTGGGAAAACTTTCAACTTTATATAAATCTGTAAAAACCAATAATGACGATTTTTTAACAACCAACCTTAGTAGTAACGAGGTGAGCGTTATTTGTTCAGATCGTATAAAATCAAAGGTTTTGAAAGCCCTAGCGAACACTCCTGTGATGATACAAACTCAACTGGCCTCTATTGGACTATCGCTTGATCCAAAATATTATGAGATGCCTAATATAACCTATTCCCTTATCAGAAAAATTGCTAGAAAAAAAATTGTTATAGCTGAAACAATAACCACACATACGGAAATCATTTTTGTTTTCCATCAAAGAGATTTGGCAGAAATGATGGGATTATTTGAAGTTGATTAATAGATAGCTAATAAATAAGTAATGCAATTGCCCCGATCAACGCGCCAACAGCAAGCGCGTACTTGGCAAAGCCCTCTCCTTTTTTGATTGCATACTTTGTTCCAAGATAACTACCAATGATTCCGCCCAAGATTGCTGCTACCGCATGAGGTAATAATAAATTTCCACGAAATACAAGCATCATAAATACAATTCCTGACTGTATCAAACTGATTAATCGCCGCAGTGCTGTACTTTCAAGAATGGTTAAATCAAATAGTTGAGACAAGCCCACTGCGATTAAAATTGAAAATGCGCTACTAGCAATTATTGAACTTGCCAGTAATAAAATTACCAACGCAATAATTCCCATCCTTTGATGGCTTTTATTCATCTTTATTTTACGGCGATCAATGAACAGTAGTGGTATAGATAGAATTGTAATAATACCAAGTGTGGTCTTGAATGAATGTATATCGATATGTGAAAGTACCAAAGCACCAATAATTGATGCGATTACTGTCACAATTATTAATGCAACAGTAAGTTTTTTATTCTGAGGATAATGGTTGGCATTACGAAATGCAAAGAGAGAGCTTGCGCCCAATCCTATGCCCATAAAATTGCCGGTTACCGCACTCTGTGCGGGTGTCATACCACTAAGCAACCAATATGGTGCTGTAATATAACTACCGCCTCCGCCAGCAAGGCCACTTAAAAAACATGAGATCAACG
>JAYUFM010000055.1:0-1918 GCA_043738715.1 bacterium
GTGATCTCCAGCTCAAGACGATCCGCTGACAGACCGGAGGCCTGCAATCATCCATTATCGATTGTTTGGTAAGTTCAATAAGGCGTGTCTTATCTTTTATTTTTGGTAAATCGGAGCCTTTCAGCAGGGGAGTTATTGTGCAAGAAATAGATACTCCACGCGACAGTCGTGCGAGTAGGGAAACATACGTTAGATGCGTTTCAAAATCTAAACGATCGCTTAAGGGAGAATGTGAGTTAAAAAATGGTTTACTCATAAGCATGGTTTCACCTTATGCTCAAAATAAAGGAAAGTAAAGATACATATTCTGTATTGTTTCAGAAATCTACTTTTAGCTTTAATGACCCTTGAGTTTCTATGTTTTCTTTAGGCTTTCCATGAGTGGGTGATTCATTCACGTCAGTATTTTCTTTTTTTTGCAGATTTGTAAGCAAATGCACCGAGAACCATGCAAACGCCAACTAAAAAAGACTACTCTTTTTTGAAATTCATCCCGCAAAAGAAATAACTTAGATTATAAGGGCTATATTTGAACCAATAAATTTTTTATTTATGTTTTATTTAAATATTAAACTGGCAGGAAGTATTCTTCCGAGAGATTCTATCTCTCCCGTGATAGATGCGGTCGGTATACCTATATAACAATTATTTTTTTCATCTATAGCCAACCCACCAGAGTTACCATGTTCAATTTTTGCCGAGGTTGTCAGATATGTACCATCTGTACCTGAAATTATTCCCTCAGTAACAGTGGGTTCAATTTTAGAATATAATTTAAATATTTGCCCTGCACCAGTACCGTAACTTGGATAGCCAAGTATTGCAACAGCACTACCAGTAGGGGGATTAGCATCACATTTATGATTACCACTTTTTGCACGATCTTCCAAAGAAATAGCTGGTTTATAATATTGAGCCCCTCGTTGTACCATTCCAGAAATAAAAGCCACATCAGCGCCATTGCTAGGTGCTGAAATATTTCCCTCAATTGGAATTTCTTGAAAAACATAATTTCCGATTGAATATGATGGTCTATCGATTGTACTGACGAAATATGTCGCCAATTTATCGTCTGGAAATGCGAAATCACATTCTGTAGCTAATCCGTAATTTTGGTCATAAACCATATGTTTATTTGTTACAAGCGTTAATTTAGTGCCGTTATCTAACATCAAATATCCACTACCCGAAACCGTTTGGGTATAGGTTAAAGTATTAGAATTTAGTTGACCCCAATAACACTCAATATAGGCGGTTCTTTTACTCCAGCTACTAACAATTGTAGGTAGATCAGGAGTGTTGGACGTTGATTGTAAAGAATTTTGATTAAAAGTAGTAACTGTTGGCCTCACTGGGGTTGAGCAATTAGCCCCAGTAAGTGTGTTAAATTTTGCTCCAGTAGTGCAACCAGGTGTGTTTAGGGTTTTTGTTCCCTGAATTTGGATTTGAGTTGGGCTAGCGACTTGGTGGTTCAACTCACTATTAATTTTTCCTCTAGTTAACGATCCAACATATCCAGTTGAAGGTAGTCCATTATCAAGTTGAAATTTCTTCACTGCTGTTACTGTTGATGGACCAAAAAATCCAGTAGATTGGTTTATGTAACCTTTATTGACTAAAAAGTCCTGAAGTTCACTAACCGATGTATTTTTCTGACCGTACACTAAATTCTGGTCAATCGAAGCAAACGAAATTGAGGGTAGAATTAAAACTGTTATTACTAGTAAAGTTTTTTTCATTTTTTAATATTTATTAGAAAGCAAAAATCCCACCACATGGGTGAAAGCTTTCGCTTCCCACTTGCAGTTTCCCGCAAGGACCGGTAAGAGTACACCATATGATGGGGTTTTCATCTCTTACCGGATTTTTGCCATGCCAATATTTCTACAGGTTTAGGCTCCTATTAAGTTGTAGTCTA
>JAYUFM010000056.1:0-1908 GCA_043738715.1 bacterium
CATTGTTAGTTAATATATGAGTCTTGGTTACATCATAATAAGTGATTTTTATTTTTAATTTTCAATTTGTTACACATATTATTTGACATTTAAACAAAATTATAAGACGTGGACGCGTCTTCGTCTTCATCTTTGTATTCGTCTTCGTATTCGCCTTCTTGTTGTAATGGTCTTGAGGTTCCGTATATAATCTCTAATACTGCTGGGCTTTTACCTGCGGGTTCTTCTTGAAACTTTTTCTTGGCTTGTTCCTCTTGAAACCTTTTCTTGGCTTTTTCTAAGCTCTGTGGGTTTTTACCGGCGTGTATCCGGGAAGTAATTGTATCGTCTTCAATAGGCAACATGATGAATACGTTTAAAAACCAAATTTTTTTATGGATCACTGGAACTATGATGATTTCTTTTTTTATCAATGTCGTACTCATAGGAAAGTCAGGGTTACAGTTTATAATCTTTTGAAAATGATGTGAGCTATTCGAGACTGTCTCTACAATTTCATTCAAGTGTACCGTGATGTCATCATCCTTATCAGCGGCTCTGATTATTTTACCATTTAATATTGCTTTTATACTCTGATAATAACCAAATAATTTTTTTTTAATCTTTTCTGACTTAAAAGAGTTCACTAGCCCTCTTAGGGTTGCATCTCGGTCTTTATTCTCACCAAAATGTCTGTAGATGTAATTTATTACACATTTACCATAAGCATAGGCATGCGCTTTTTGAGATGTTGCTTTCGTAGATAGACCTTCAATAAATTGATCTTGAATGGTTTCCAAGTCAAATAAACTCCCCATTTTACTCCGAATATTCTTAAATTCTGTGCTGATTTTGAACTCTTCAAATTTATCCGGTCCACGACTTGATATGATCAGATGAAACATGTCTTTTTTAGGTCTTTCATTGGAATTCTTTGTTTTGATTGCCTCCATAAGGCTAGATTTCTTGGGCTCTTCCAGGAAACTAACCCTTTTGTTGGTAGTTCTCTTTTTGTCACTGCTGTTACTATTACTGATTATACTGCTGGTAATGATAGGTTTAATATGAAGGGGTTCTTCTTTGATAACGTTCTCATTTAAAGGTGTGTCACGTTTCCATTCATCAGCTTCATTCGATGGACGTACATAGATAACATTCAATACCCAATGACCTCCATCAAGGTTATTTGTTAAATCTCTAACATTGAAGGGTGCAATGAAGATCTCCTTGTCCTTGAATGAATTCTTTGTCTCCTCACTGAAATACATTTTTTTCTTGAAGAATAGGGGGTCAATTATTTTAATTTTTGAAAGTAATTCTGGTTCATTTGAATATTGTTCTAACTCTTTTTTTAGGAATTCATAAATTAACTCATCATTAAAATGCATTTTTGAATCTAATAGCATCGAATTAATGTAATCATTGGCGTGCTTTGGATGACTAAAGTTGACAGACTTGAGTGAATTTAAAATAGCCTTGCGTTTGTCATTGATGTCAATAATGTTCTCCAGATTTGGATTGTAATTTCTGAAAAAAATGTTTTTAAATTTAGTCACTGATCTGTCCGTTGTTGTTGCATAAAAGGTTGCCAATTGTTTGATAAAATCAGACCCATTTAGACACGTAAATGTTCCACAGTTATAGTCATCCGTTTGATGATAACCTCTGCTATTAACTTTTTGTCTACCACCTTCTTCAAAATTAAAAAAGTTATTCATAAAATTCACACTTTCATCCGATAATTGTTCTCTGGAGGTGATGGGGGTATTATCAAAACTATCCATGATGAATTGAAACATTATTTTCTTTTCTCTCCCTGTTTCAATGTCTTCCAGTATTTGCTCATCATCTTCTTTTTCTTCAATCTCTTCATTTAATTTAATATCTGAGGCACTTTCTACCTGCATATCTGAACTTGACTCGGTCTCA